>NZ_JAPZQJ010000386.1:0-15777 GCF_027530405.1 Microcystis sp. LE19-41.2A
CCTCTTGCCTCTTGCCTCTTGCCTATCTTCACTAGGAAATTAATTTTGCACGACTACTTACTGAAGTGTTCACCGAGGGAATAACAGGATAAGATTTTCATAGTTTAAGACCTCTGTATGAATTTTCTCGACTAATACAGAGGTTTTCTTCAATCTTCTCTTTTTTTCTCTTTAAATCGGGTCTTCAAGCCACAAGCCGCAAAATTCGCAATGGCGCTCGTCCCATGCCGCACCACAATCGGGACAACGGGGAGCTTTGTACGCGGTCGTGACCCGCCAGCGCCAGTAATTATCAAAAAAAATCGCCTCGATCGCCGTGACGGGTTCAGGTATGCGGTTGCCAATGCGATAAGGACAGTAAATGTGAAAGGTTTTCTGGTTGTCGGCATCGTAACCGACCCATATTCGGGCGTTGTCGGTCGTTCCCGTGACCGTCTGGATGACCCGAACGGTATTCGGCGGCGGTTGTTCGAGAAATTTTTCCGTGAAGGTGTTGTTCATGATTTTTCACAAATGGTTTTCACTGGCGCTGGTCATTTTTTTGGCTGTTTTCACCCTTTTTGTGGATACCGTCCCCCGATTTTATTGCTATGGCCCGTCCGATTGCGGAAATAGGACGCTCTGATAAGCGTCCATTGTGGGCTATTTTGCCAGTACCAACAGCCTTGTTCTTACTCCCGTTGGTCGATCGCTTTCTAGAAATGCGTTATCAGGTAAAGCCTCATCGAGGACGGTTTTATCGGCCAACCAATTACGGAACTGTTGATAAGTTCGGTCTTTGCGAAAGCTGACGGATTCTGGGGCGATCGTTACCAGTCTTCCCCCTTCGGTTAGACGGTTATAGGCGTGGGTGATATGGGAAATTTCCAGCCCTTTGCCGAAGGGAGGGTTCATCAGAATGCGATCGTAATTTCCCGTGACATCGAAGCAATTGAAGGCGATGACATTGAACCCTTTCAATTGGAGAATTTGCCGGAGTTCGGCTTGCAGTTCACAGACATCCAAGTTGACCCGTACCGATTCCCGAATCGCTTCGGCGATCGATCCCTTGCCTGCACTCGGTTCCCAAACGTTCATACCGTTACGGAGCATGGCCAATTTGACCATCCGTTGGCAGATAAGCCGGGGAGTGGGAAAATAACCGCGGATATTCCGTCCGATCAGCGCTCTTTCCAGTTTCTGTATCTGGATGAGAGTGGGGTCTTCTGGTACGGGATTGTCGAGGGACTGTAAAGCGGTAATTGCCAGCTTAATTCGATCGAGGCTATTCAGGTGCGCCCGTTCCAGTTTGCCGTACCAATAAGAATTGCTATCGGTAAGTACGCGGTGGATATCTTCATCTCGCCAACGGTGATAACAGAAAGAATACAGGACTTCTAACTGGGTTTTCGTCGTTATCCGTTGGAGAATGTCGGGTAACGTTCCTGTTTCAGCTTCGTCGGCCATTACCCGCAGCCAAGACTGAATCCGTTGTAGTTGTTTTCCGTCCTCTCTCATCGAGGCGACGATGCCGGCCCGTCGTCGGGTGGGGCGTTGATGGGAGATCGCTGGGTCGAGTTTTTTGTCAATCTGGGATTGGAGACTAGCGGCTAATTCCCTTAGCTTTTGCGCTTTGCGGGGATCGGGATAGCGAAGTTGGGTCGGTAAGGGATCGGGGGGAAGATCGAAGATGGATAGTTGCATATCGGTTGCTCTCCATGTTTTTCACCCCCGTTCCAGCTATTTTTTTCTCTCCAATTGTTCTTTAGGTCTGACCATGTTTGACTACTTATAACCAGAAAAAGCTGTCAGATGACAGCTTTCTCTACGTTTTATAGCTCTTCTAATTCTTCGATCAGTTGAGGACTAAGTTTGCACAATGTTGCGGTCAAATTTCCGAAGCGAATCTGTTGGATAGGAATCACGACTCTGGCTCCCGCTAGAATCTCGACAATTCCCTGATTTTCGGAATAGTCTTTCAAATAGCAATGATTCGGTTCTGGTTCGATACCGTAATCTATCAAATTAACCGTTGCCTTTGCGATCTGTTCTCCGTTATTGGCATCGACTAAATAAATCGCTGGAAAACCACCTTTCAGATATTTACTGACGATAACTCGGCAATTCCATTGTTTGAAGATTATATTCATTGTTTTTTCCTTGATAGGTTTTTACCCCCCATTCAAATCATTTCAATTTCTCGATATTTTCGATCAAGACGCTGAAGATGTCGATCGAGAACCGTGTTTGAAACTAGAGATCAGGGGTGTTCCTCCCATCTGGTTGCCGTATTTACGGGCGTTGGGATTGCACAAAGGACAGAGACGGGCGTGGGCGTGACGGCGTTTGAGGTAACGTTCCACCCTTCTACCGCCGTTCCACGTCCGGACGCAGATAAAGTCGATATTCTGTCGGGCGAAAGCGGCGGTTATTTTTGCACCCCGTCCTGCGGCGTGTTCCGCTAGTCTTTGTTTCAGGCTCCGGCTGGTACTACCTAGATAGTGTTGTGCGTGTCCGGTCGGTTTGGTGAGATCGCCGATTTCTCCGAGATAATGCAATAAATAAACTTTAGAGGCCAAGGGGTTTCTCCGAATGGTTTTTACCCCTTGGCGCAAGCTTTTGAAGATTATTTACTTTCTTTAAATTGGGCGAATATTTGGAAATTATCGGTCAGGTTATTGCGGTGTAACCACTGATAATAGTCTGTCCATTCCTGAACATCGGAAAAGCGCGTATAATATTCCCGTCCCTCGACCACTAAATGCCATTCTTGCCAATCGACTTGCGATTGGACGGGACGGGGTAATCCTGGTACGATCACATCGGGGAAAGTATCTTGAAAGGGAAGCGTTCCCTCGAAAGGTCGTTTCCACTCTTCTCCCCGATAATTGATAGCCATTTCGGTTAAATAATCTTTGACGAGCCGTTCTCCGTGAGCGAGAATGTCGATATATTTCTCGAAAGAGAGTTTGCCCTGTTCCAATAATTTCTGCATTCTGCCATCGTGAATATATTGATGGCAACTATGACAGAGCGCACAGACTTCTTTCATCTCCACCCGTCCCGTACCGTAGTCGATGTCGTAGACCTCGTGTGCTTCCAGCCAACGGTGATACTTAGCCGACGTTTTATTTATCCCGCAAGCCCAACAGTGATAGTCCTGTTCGGCGTAGGCTAATTGTCGTTGTGCGTTCCACCACTTTTGACCGAGGATCGTGCGGGGATTGATACCGTGTAACGGTTTGGGGATATTGGGGTGTAGCAGTAATTCGGGCCGGGGAAAGCGATTGTTAGTCATGTTCTTTCTCTCGATAGTTTTCACCCCGCAGTCAGCTTTTTCGTTCTCTTTTTTCTCGATATTTTTTAATCTTCTCGATGGAAAGGGGCGATCGATAACGTTTATTTCGATCGCCTGTTGTCCTCAACTGGCTTTTTCTAGTTGTTGAACTGCCGTCAAATATTGAGTCGCTCCTATCGCCAAGCGAGCTGCATCGAAAAAGGCTTTTTTGTCATCTTTCAGGATTTTAAGCCAAAAGTCGAGATAACTGGCGTGATGTTCCAGTTTGCTATCGATACCCAGTTGATTGCAGACCATCGCCGCTCCGATCTCGGCGATCAATTCCTCGAAAGCGTAGGACCAGGAGCCGAACTTATTTTTGAGCGGACGGTTGCAACGTTTTTGATGTCCCGTCCAATGTACCAACTCGTGCAGGTAAGTGGCGTAATAGGCGGCGGCGTTGGAGAAAGTTTCGTATTCGGGTAATCGGATCGTGTCCGTGGCGATATGGTACATGGCGACGTTGCCCCCGAATTGGGTTGTTGGCAGGTGTTGTTGGATAAATTGTTCAACTTCTGGCAAACGAAGTTCGCTATTTCCCGAAATAGTCACCTTTCTTTGGCGGATGAGAGAATCGATCTTCACGTCACTATTCGAGTCATCAATGCAGTCGACATTGAAGACGTTATGGAACTTAAAAGCCTTGTAATATTGACGTTCGACCTCTCCCGTTTCTGGGTTTTCGGTTTCTTTGACGTTCGTGCCGCCCCATCGTAACCAAGTCGATTTCGAGCCGTTCTTGACCGTCCATCCCACCTGTTTAGCCTGAATGAAACTGACAAAAAATGGATGTTCCCATTGATTTATGGTCGAGTCGATGCTGCAGAGTATGGGGTTAATGCCCGTGTATTGATGACCGGTGATCAGGTTCTGGTAGGGGGTCGCGTGCCACGATTTTGTCCAGGGTTTTACTCCCCGTTCGATCAGGCCGATCAGTTTGTCGGTAATGAGTTGGAATTTATCGATCGCTTGCGGTTTGGACATGGGTTGTACCTCGTTGGTTTTTACCCCATGCCGAAGGATTTTCTGAGACTTTTATTGTAGTTTTAATTCTTCTTGTCGGTATCTGACCATTAAATCGAATTCCTTGAGCCATTGTGAGCCGATCAGGATTTCTTGAATATCATCCCCAGCGAAGACGGGAACTTCAAACTCTCGCTCGTTGATAAGAACTTTACCGAGATAGATATCGAAGTTTGCCAATCCTCGCGCGGTGAGCATTTCTTCTTGATCGAAATACGCCCAATTCAATCCTTCAACATCCTGTTTATTTATCGCTAGAAACTCGGTAAACCCGGTATCTAGCATGGCATCTACGGAAAGATTCTCGCCTTCTCCTGTGATGAGATCGATCAAGAAAAATATCTCGCAATTATCACCGAATGTTCCTCGGATCATATCGTTCCACAAGCTCCCGTCCCGTCCAACCGGAAAAGACAATGGATAGAATCGGGATGAGCGTGGCGTGCTTTGAGATGAGCGGTTTCTCGATCAATGTCGATAAAATATTCCTTGCTATCCGGCTCGATGGCGATATACCAGCCGTAATGTTCGCCGATCAACTCTGGTCTGATTTGCTCGAATATCGTCCGACAACGTTGATAAAACGCTTCACTTTCCAATTTTCTTTTCGTTTTTTCTGCTTCCGTCCATTGGATTTCAGGAAAAATACGTCCTCGACGGGGTGTTCTTTTAGGAATAGGTTGTGTCATGGTTTTCAATCTCCCAATCTGGTGATTTTCAAGATTAAATAGCATCATAAATATCGATTATTATAACATAATTTTTGTTTATTTCTTTGAATAACAGGTCGGATTAAGGCTAGTTTTCTACTTATTGGGTAAAAGAATAGGGTTTAGTTTATCCTGAAATCGGATTCTTTTAGAAAACAAAAACTGTCCAATAGATTTTAGTAAAATTTCAGTCGATTGACTGTGGGTAAAAAGTACAAATTGTTCGGTTAATATCAATTAACTATGGGTGAAACGCACCCCCGGAATGAGGGTGCGAGAGAGGTCAAGGATTAACGAGTGCGGCGGGGAGATTTAGCTGGGGGCAATTCTATCCGGTTGCTTTCGGGCAGTTCACCCAACGAGCGAGCGATAAGGGCATTGACATCTCCTGCGCTCCAACCGTCAACGCAGGTCAACATTCGGGTGCTTTCCAAGTCGATCAGTTGCTCGCCGTATTCGTTGTGAAAAGCGTCGATCATTTCCAGTTGCTTTTTCTCCTCGTCGGATTGACGTGTGCGCCAGTTAAAGCAGACGGAATAATAGGGTCCCTCCGCACCGACTTCTTTCTGAAAACTGAGGGTGAAGATACCGAGTGCGGGTTCACCGTTATTCATAGCGGCTTGCACGGTGTTGAATAGGGCGGAAATGCTCTGTTTTTTGATATACCCGACACAGACGGTATTGGGGGGCAGAATTTCGGCGGGTACATTGGGAGCCGGGATAAAAAATAGCTGAATCCACAGCACGTTATCGGTTTTGCCTAGAGTACCGAAATATTTCGATACTTTGATGATATTTATGTCGATTTTGTCCTCTGGATTGGACTTGCGATGTTGCGGGTCGGAACCCCCGACGAAGATGCCGCCTCCCCCGTCTTTACAGTTGAAACGAACCGAGTAGGGAACATCGGGAAGACAAATGGAGTTAGCGGGACGACTACCGAATACCTTAAATGTCATGGTTTTGACCTCTATGTTAATTTTTTTACACCTAATGCGATAGCTTTTAAATTGTCTAAGTTTTTAAGATTTTTTCGTTTTTATTGATATTTTTATAATTTATTTTCTTGAATTTGAGCCAATTATAAAAAGCGAGAGAAATTTCCCCCGCTTGTACGATTAAATCTAGCTAGTGGTGGCTCTTCGTTACTTGGTATGGTTCGATAGGGAGGCATAAATCGACTAAATCCTTATCTGGCAAGAGACTTAATTGATTAGTTCGCTCTAGATCAAAAATAATTGACAAAAATCGCCAAATGCTTTTCTATATAAGGGTTCCATCCCTTATAACCCCCGTCCATTGCATAACAAAAACCGAAGAACCCTATCAGATTTTTAGGACTAATTGTGAATCTGCTGATCCAACAAATTAGCCTGTAATTCAGAGCTGGCAATCGTTTTGACGATTTAGATAAAATTTTCAATGTGACAGTTGAGGGTGCGGAATGTGGGCTCTATCATCTGGGTTGAAGGACAGGACAGGACAATATCTGTTTTTGTCCATTTTTTCCTTGTTATTAAAGAAAAGACTGGCTAACGTGGTCATAGAAAAAGAAACAATCTCTACCTGGAGGAAAAATTTATGGTATTGCCTATAGTGGCTACTGTTATCGGAGCGGCTGCCGGTGCTATCATCACTGAAATTTTGAAAGACGACTCTCCACCGCCACCGCCACCGGAAGAACAAGCTCCACCCCAAGAGAAATAATCTTAAAATTGCTTATTCTCTTTAGGTTTGAGACAAAGAGAGAATAATGTCTAGTCAACTGTTCATGGAGAGCGGAGAGCCAGTAATTTCAGTTAAATTTTAGTAGCTTGAAACCCTGACTCTCTTCCTACTTCTAAAAATTTAGTGTAGTGAATTTTGCAGGACCTCTATCTAGCACATTTAGGAAAACATCTTTGGAGGCAAAAATGTCAATCTGGAAAGATATGTTGGAAGAAACTGTAAAGCAAAGTAGTGGAAAGCTACTTGAAAATCAGTTACCTTGTGATTCTTCAATTGTAGGGAAGGTAAGAAATGCAGTTACCAGTAGTGTTTTTGGAATTATAGTATGGGAGACAATAAAAGCTGCTAATAATGCAGCAAGTAGTCTTTTGAAAAGTTACGAAATGGTTTCTGTTAAAGACCCGAAAACAGGACAAGAAATGGAATTTGATAATATGGATTCTTTCATTAAATGGTTAGCTAGTTTAGACGATAAACAAGCCAAAAAGTTATTGGAAGATGAAGAAGAACGTCGGCGGAAACGTCGTTTGGCTGCTCTTGACTTTGAGCATTAATTAAAGTGTCCTTTCCCCAGATATTGAAGAAGACAGCGATCGCTTACTACCCAAAGGCGATCGCTTTCGTAAATTGGAGTTATGGTGATAAAAAAATCTTAAAAAATCAACATTGTATATTGTTATGTTGGTTCAATAATTTTTATCCCTGCTCTAAATTCTCGCAGTGCTTGAGCATGATTTTCTATACCAATACAACGCATCAATAAACCTACATCTAAACTCGGTAAAAGTTGCGATTTACTAACAGCCTCATATCCCTCATTTCCTAAACTATAAAACAATAACTCATCATTCATCCAAAACCAAACTTCAGGAATTTTTAACCGTTTGTATGCTTCTAGTTTATTAATTCCTCCACTACTAACAACCACCTCAATCACTAAATCAGGATGTTTTCTATTGGCTCCCAACTCATAGGATTTATCACCTTCTCTTTTAACCTTTTCAAATTCATTTTCTAAGGTGACAGAACCAGTAGGAGTAAAATCTAATCCCAAAAATTCTAAATAAATTTCTAGTAAAGCACCAATACGTTCTTTGATGGTTTCGTGTTTTTTCCCTGGCATTTTTCTAATCTCCAAAACTCCATCTAAAAAAGATAACCTTAACCCTGGGCGATCAATTAGCTGTTCAACAGCTTTAAATTCTCTCCAGGTTAAGTCACTAATTAAAATTGGTTCTGTTTCTCGTTCGATGAGTGTAGTTATCATAATTTAAACCCAAATTTAGAGCGTGAATTTTGTTCACTATGATATGATATAAAAACAGAGTATCATAAAAAACATCATGCAAGCATACAAACTCAAAGGAAAAATTGATCAATCTGGTAACTTGCTGATTACCGAACCATTGAATTTACCCCCCGGAAATGTGGAAATTGTAGTTTGGGCAGCCACAGACACCCTTGATCATACCACAACCCCAACCACTGAACCAGCACCAGAAACACCAAAAAGAAAATCTAGGATCAAAGCATTTCAGGGTTTATTTGAAAATGCCCCTGCCATTCCGGCAGACTTTGATCCAGATCAAGCTAAATATGAATATTTAAAGGAGAAATATAACCTGTGAAAATCCTGATAGATACTAATATCATTATTGATAATGCCTTAGAAAGAGAACCTTTTTGGAATGCAAGTGAACAAGTTTTATCACTAATTGAAAAAGGCACAATTGCAGGTTATATTTCCGCCTCAACTTTTAGTGATTTGTATTATATTATCCGTAAAGCAAGAGGTCGAGATTGGACGCTTACTTATTTAAAGCAGTTAATTACTTTTTGTCAAATTGCTACAGTAAATCAGGCTGCAATTATAATGGCTTTCACAACCAATTTTCAGGATTTTGAAGATTCTATTCAATACTCTACTGCGGTAGTTAATAAATTGGATGCAATTATTACCCGTAATCCTCAAGATTTCCCCATTGTCACACCACGAATTATCACTCCTGAACAATTAATTGCCGAATTAACCAACTCTCATTAGCAAATTTAGTGGTTTTAATAATGTATCGGGAGCATAAAAAATGTCTAAACTTAAAGAGTTCATCTATTACCAAAATTCTATGACTCGCTGGTTTAATATTGCAAGTCCCTGTTCAGACGATATCCACTATATGCTCTCTCCCACAGTCAGATTACCAGATTTAGAGGAGCTAATTCAACAACGTAGTTATTTTGTTCTTCACGCACCACGACAAACGGGGAAAACCACCGCTATGTTATCCCTAGCAAAACAATTGACTGATACTGGAAATTATGCCGCAGTCATGGTATCCGTAGAAGTAGGAAGTGCATTTAATTATGATCCTACTGCCGCAGAATTAGCAATTTTAGGGGCATGGTATAATACAATTGAGGATAGTTTACCTGAAGAATTACAACCAGCTGCTAAACAATGGCAACAGGAAGAACCAGGAAGCAGAATTAAGGCTTTTTTAAGAAGTTGGGCAAAAGCTATCAATCGTCCCATAGTATTATTTATAGATGAAATTGACTCTTTACAAGACCAAACATTAATATCAGTTTTACGACAGTTAAGAGATGGTTTTCCTAAACGTCCAGAAAATTTTCCCTCATCAGTAGGATTAATTGGTTTACGAGATGTGAGAGATTATAAAGTAGCATCGGGAGGTAGTGATAGATTAAATACATCTAGTCCTTTTAATATAAAAGTTGCTTCTCTGACTATGAGAAATTTTAATCTTGCAGAAGTAGGAGAATTATATCAACAACATACAGCAGCAACAGGACAAATTTTCACACCAGAAGCTATCGAAACAGCGTTTGATTTAACTCAAGGACAACCTTGGCTAGTCAATGCTTTAGCTAAAGAAATTGTAGAAAAAATGGTAAAAAATAGAATTATTGCTATTACTAAAGAACATATCTTAACAGCTAAGGAGATATTAATTGCTCGTCAAGATACTCATTTAGATAGTTTAGCGGAAAGACTCAGAGAAAAACGAGTTAAAAACATTATTGAACCAATTTTAGCAGGGCAAACCTTACCCGATACCCTGGCAGATGATAGGCAATATTTAATAGATTTAGGATTATTACGACGTGATCCGATGGGGGGATTAGTTATTTCTAACCCCATATATCGTGAAGTTATTCCCCGCGTTTTAGTACAAGGAACTCAGGACAGTTTACCTTTAATTAGTCCTAGTTGGTTGACTACAACAGGTGAATTAAATGTTGATGCTTTATTAACAGCATTTCTCAAGTTTTGGCGACAACAGGTCGAACCATTATTAAGTAGTGCTGCTTACCATGAAATTGCCCCACATATTGTATTAATGGCTTTTTTACATCGTGTGGTTAATGGTGGGGGAGTTTTAGAAAGGGAATATGCAATTGGTAGCGATAGAATGGATTTATGTCTGCGTTATAAAGATGTAATTTTAGGGATTGAATTGAAAGTATGGCGGGATAAAAAGCGCGATCCTCAAGCTGATGGAATTGAACAATTAGAATCTTATTTAGGGCGTTTGGGGTTAGATTTTGGTTGGTTATTTATCTTTGATAGGCGTAAAAATGCTTTACCAATGGAAGAAAGGTTATCAACTGAGGTGTTGGTGACGGAAAATCAGTATAGAATTACTGTAATTCGGGCGTAAATGTTGATCTATTCCAACACCTTAACCCCAAAATCATCTACAATCAAAATTTCCAGTGAATCATAAAATCCTATGACTCGCTGGTTTAATAGCGAAGAACTCCGTAGGAATCGTCTTTTTTTGTCAATGTGAGGAAATGCGATAGCGCAAGCGCTGACTTGTCAGTTCGCTTCGCACCATCGCTATTTTATTCAAGATAATGGAATTTTAATGGTAAATAACCGTCGTTTTTACATTAATATCAACATTCAGTTTTTTCCGCAAAACATTGAAAATAGCAGTCAAATTATCCATCGTTGGATTACCCTTGGCTGATAACATCCGATGTAAACTTTTACTAGGTTTAGAAGTTTCAATTGCTAACTGTTCAAAACCTACTGTTGCATTGACAATATCTCTCAAAATCAGTCTTGCTGTTTCTGGTTCACCATTCAGGAAAAGAGAAATAGCTTCATCAAGTAAAGCGATCGCAAACTCAGAATCTCTTTGCACTCGTGCATTAACGGTTTCTTTAAAGTCTCTAGTTAGTGCCATAATAACTACCTTTTCTCTCTACTATCATTGTCAAATTTTTGCTCTTTGCTAATTTCTTTTTTTCGTCTTTTGTACTCTTGGTATAATTCTCTAGCACGATTAATATCAGATTGCTGATTTTTCTTTGTTCCCCCACCAAATAAAACTATAAGCTGTTTACCATCTTGAGCTAGATAAATTCGGTATCCTGGACCCCAATCAATCTTATATTCCCCAATTCCATCAAACCATTTAACATTTGATGTATTGCCTAATTCCAAACGAGACTTAGCAACTGTTACCTTCGCAGCTGCTTGGGTATCCAAGCTATTAAACCATTCTTGGTAAGGACTTGAACCATCTTCTTGAAGATATTCTTGAACTTTGATAATAGACATACTGCTATAGTAACTTATGTGTTACTCTAGGTCAAACAGTATGACAGGACTTACGCAAAAGGGAACGAAAGTAGGGGTAATTCATGAATTACCCCTACGCAAGAATAAGGTTTTCAGTCACATCTTGCGTAAGTCCTATATGATTCTAAATAAATTTTTAGTATTGACTGTGGAGAAATTCACAGTCACGATGTCAGCTAGATATCTCGATTTAGACAATTTGCAGGTCTTTCGTCTATGTCTATTCAAATAAACTCTCTACTCTATTATTACTCACGGAATTATCCTGTTTTTCAAGAGCTAGAGGCGATCGCCAAAATCCTAAATCTATTTCGGGTTAAACAGATTGAGCGCAAATAATTCTTCCCTAGCTCGCACTAGAGATTAAACAATTAATTCTAAAAAATGTAACCGACCTGCTTCATCTCCCGCGATTACTTTTTTCCCATCAGGAGAAATAACAATGGCGGTAATAGGGGTATCATTGATAAAAGTATAAAGGCATTCTCCCATATCTAAATGCCATACTTTAATAAGTTTATCTAAACTACCAGAAATAATATAGCAATTATCAGGGGTTATAGCTATTGATGTGATCCTATCTTTATGAGCGTATTCGATAATTGATGCTTTTTGCTGATCAGCTTTGAAGTGTAGTCTCCATCTAAGACAAAATTGGGATATTTGTAGCGTTCCGTTATTGTAACCAATAATAATTCTGCTATTGTCACTGGAGATTGTTAACATAGTTACCATAGTCCCCCAATAAGTGGCAACTTTCCCCAGTTCTTTTCCTCTAGCTAAACTCCACATTTTTAGTCCTTCCCGATCTTGGAAAAGTGAATATTTCCTGTCACGGGTTATGACTATTTCCGAGTGTTTAAAATAATGACAAAAACCGTTCAACAAGGTAAATGGTTTATTTTTTATAAGATCAACTATAATAATATTACCAGCTGATCCACCTAAGATTATTTGATTATTATAAATAACTTTCTCTACTACACTATCATTAGAAAATGTAAATAATTCATTACCTTTAACTATATCCCATACTTTAATTGTTTGATCTTCGCTGCTAGAAATAGCAAGTAAATCATCTGAACTAACTACTGCGTTTTTAATCTCTTTACCATGACCTGTCAAAGTTTCTATTTCCTGTCCTTTTAAAAAATCCCACACTTTAATTGTTGAATCATAACTAGCGGAAACAAGTCTTCTATTATTTGACATAACCAACAATTTAGATACATCAGAATTGTGGTTGGTGGGAAAAAATGAAAGTTTTTCCCTCGTTAAATCCCATATCTTGATTGTTGAATCACAACTGCCAGAAACGAGTTTACTCCCATCGGGTGTAATTGCTAATGTATTTACTCCTTTCGAGTGTCCGGTTAAAGTTTGCAATTCCTTACCAGTAGCTAAATCCCATATCTTGATTGTCGAATCACTACTACCAGAAATGAATTTACTATCATCGGGGGTAATAACTAACGTATTTACACTACTTTTGTGTCCAAAGATAGTATTTAAAGTTATTAGTGAAAACACTTCCCTTAATTGTTTAAATTTTTTAGTTAATAAAAATAATATTTTGAAGGGGAATCTTGACAATTTAACCAAATCCTTGACTACGATTGTCCCATTACTACTACCAGCAATGATTTTACTGCTATCAGATGTAATTTTTAAGGAGTTAATTCTATGCTGATAACTCTGAAAATTGAATAGTTGAAAATTGAATAGTTCTTGTTCTGTTAATACGCTCCATACTCTAATTGTACCGTCATAGTCAGTGCTATTAATAATTTTGCTTCCATCTGGTGTGATTATTACTAAATATGCTCCCGGAAATGTGTTACTAACTAGGTTGTATAGTTCATCTCCTGTTATTAAATTCCATATCTTAAGAAGAAAATGACCACCAGCAATGATTTTCATTCCGTCTGGAAAAATTGCTAGTGAAGAGACACTGGCATCAAATTCTGTAACCCTAAAAGAAAGTAATTCTTGCCCTTTAGCTAAATCCCATATTTTGATTGTTCCATCTATGCTACCACCAGAAACGATTTTTGTTCCATCTGGGGTTATAGCTACTGCATTAACAAATCCATTATGACCAGCAAGAGTCCGAATTAAACCAGTACCTGGTGGTTGTAAACTCCCCAAATAAGGAATTAAAGCAGGTGGAACTATCTTCGCTTTTGCCTGCTCTAGAAAAGATTGAATATAAGAATTTTCTAACAAAGATGGGTAAAATAATCTACCTAATAACTGAGAAATTAACTGCTCAGGATGCTCCCTTAAAATATGAGCAGATAACCTGAAAGTTTCTTGAATTAGCTTTAAGGCTTCCGTTCTTTCAGCATCATAATCAGGATGGTTTCGTAAATCAGATTGATAAATATAATCATAGTCATTTATGACATCTTGCACATCAAAACTCGGATGATTTAATTTATCAGAAATAAAAGGATAACAGGTTAAACATCCATAGTAACGCTTGAGATTCCCAGACTCAAAGGCACTACTGGGAACTGTCGCCAAATATAATTGTCGTTCTTTTTTATCCATTTTTAGATAGGAAATGTGGTTTACAAGTTCATTAAGTGCTAATTAAACTGGTATTCATCAGGATCATTTTGTTCCCAGCGACGATTTAGAGCTTCATTGACTTCCCGAAAAATTTTCTGCTCACTATTTAATTCTTTTCTTTTAGTTAAATATTCAAAAAAACTTTGATGATAAAAATCATAATAAATTAAATCCTCATTTTCTTCCTCTCGCAAATATTGATACCACTCCGTTATTACTTGATCTAAAATATCAATGTCAATGGTAAATATCTCCACAATAAATTCATCATAAATATTTCCTTTCTTTTGTTTAACTTCCTTGAATAAATATAAGATTTTCTTTTTATCAATGTTTTCTGGACGATTCATTCCCATTCTTTCCCAATGCAAATCATAATAATCTTTGAGAGTTGTAGGTAAATCATTTAAATTAAAATTAGTATATTGTTCTCTGGTGAGTGCGTCCATTAAACAAATTAAATACACAAAGTTATCAACAACCCTTTCAGATACCTTCTTAATAAAATCATCTTGTGAATAGGAATTACGATTTAACCATAATTGTAACTTAGGGCTGAATTGTTCATCTTCATTCAGGAATAACCGAATACATTTTTTAATATCATCTTGAGAAATATCCATCTTTTGACGTAAATCCAATTCATGTTGAGGGGTATCTACTTCTGTAAAAAGCCTTCTTTCTCCATCCGTTCGATAATGCCTTCTGGTTAAAAAGAAATAGACATTTTGGGGTAAGTTTCTTGGTAAAAATAAAATATTCTCTGCCCCAACCTCTTGTATCACTTCATCTAAAGCATCCACCACAATCACTAAAGATTCACTGGATGATAACTTCTCTGCCGCTAAGTTGACTAAGGTGGCTAAATTAGCACTATTGACGTTAGATAATTTGTAATGCTGAATAAGTTGCTCTCGAATACTGTTTAAAAACTTCTCAGGAGTATTATTTCCTTGACTAGCAATATGAAAATAACAGATCGCCGGATTGTTTACAACATAATTAGCGGCGATCGCACTTTTCCCTGTACCCGGTTCCCCCAATACGGTAAAGTAACCGCGATCGTTATTTTTCTGAAATTCGTCGAAAGCTTGAGTTACAAACTCCCGTCCCACAAATCGCTTAGTACGAGACTCAATTAAAGATTTGAACTCAGGAGGGTAACTAATTTTTACTGTTAAATTTTTGGCTTTAACATTTCTTTTCAGTTGTTCCCACAAATCCAGATCAACACCCTGGGCAAGATCTATATTAAAGCATTTGCAAATCAGTTCAACAGTATCACTGTTTACTTCTTGACTGTTGCGGTCAAAAACATGGCGGTAGATAGTTTTTTTGTCGCCATAATTCAGAGCTTTTGCCATATCATCTTGAGTTATTTTTTTATCATTTTCATCTTTGAGACCCCCCAGAAAATTTCTCAGTCTTATCAAATCTGCTTCAGGCAATTTTATTTTAGGCATGGCTAAATCCTTTTTTTGAATAACACAATTAAAAATTTTGTGAAGTAACAATGACTTGGTTGATAGCTATTTAGGGATTTTTTAATCAGTTACATCGGTTGCGATCTCGCTATGAGATAGCAGACCAATAACGTAATGGATGGTTTTCCCAGTTGGAGGTCAGACTGAGACGCTATCTGCTGTATAGCTACTTTATATCATATCAGAGCAACTATACTTTAGACGTTCATAATCTGAGATTTATTAAACTTCTGAAATCGTAGAGTCAGCAAGGAATCCAGTTCTTTTTTATGTTTCAAATGGGCATCATTCAAACATTCATAAATGGCTGAAGAAAAGTCAGAAAAGTTT
>NZ_JAPZQJ010000394.1:0-2749 GCF_027530405.1 Microcystis sp. LE19-41.2A
GTCAGCGGCCAGTCAATTTCCAGAAGATTGAAATAAGCTTGGATATGCTGAAAATAGGCTTCTTGCAGAAATTGCTTCAGGGGAGTTGTTTGCGGTTGAGGAAAAACGCCACATTCACCTTTCATGGCAAAAGTGCTGGGATTTAAGGCGAGATAATTGCAGTTTTTCACTTTCTGAATTTGACTATTAACTAATAGTGCAATTCTCGAAGATTTAGGAATATTACAAGATTGATACAGGGTAGGAATCTGCTGTAATTGCTCAATATTCCAAGCATGGGGAACAATATCCAAACTATTCCAGAGTCGGCTGCTTTGATTGAGACCTGGCTGCGTATTTCCGTAGTAATCAGAAAAGGTTTGATCCCCTGGGGTTGCTCCCGCAGAAAATTGGGTATTGACGGTGATTTGTTTACCAGTATGGTTCCAGGTTGCTTGATTTTCGTACAGCCATAATGCCATTACTGGAGATAATGCACCACCTAAACTATGGCCGGTGGTAATGATTTCAATAGGTTGATCAGATTGGCTGGGAATTTCCTGGGTCAAAAATTCTAACAGGGAGCGGTTAGAGGTATCTTTCAGGTTTTGCAGAATAGTAATTCCGGTATTTGTTCCTTCGGAAATTTTTCCGCGTTCGGGGAATTGCGTTGACCAGGAAACCATGTTATGGGTAGCAGCATCCTCCTGTAACCAGTCAAAAACTGATTTCGGATTCGTAGCAGCGATCGCCACTACATATTGAGGGTTATTGGTTTCGGCATTTTCTCCCTTCGCCACATACATAATATTATCCCAGTTCTGATTTTTAGGATCATGATAATAAATAACAGGACCCCAAAGAATTGTCCATTGACCAATTTTTGCTTGAACCGTAGGATTGGCTAAATCAGTAATAACTTTCTCGCTATTACTGATATTAGCGAACATAGAAAGACAGAAAAGCGTTTGTTGCTGATCGTAAGTAGGCATTGAAATTTTCTCCAATTGTCAATTGATTAGGCGTATCTTAGATAAATCTAGGTAATGGTCACAAAACAAATTTCACAAAAAAGGGATGACCGCTCTTTTTAACTTGATTAAGTTGACCCCAATTTACCCCATCATTAGAGGTGTAAAAATTAGCACCAGAACAGCTATTTGAGGATAAACCTGTAGGACAAGCATAGTCAAAAGTAAGAGAGTTACCCCCTACTTGGGAATAGACTGCACTTCCTTGGGTGCCATATAGTCCGGGAGCATCTTGTAACCAGAACTTGACCTGTTCTCCGGGGTTAATCTGTTGAGGAGGACTGACAACATAATAACCGTGTTCATTAGTTGCAGGTTTAGTTAAGGTTAAGGTTGACTTTCCTTGAGTGTTATCAATACTAACATAACAGGAATAATCCATTGACATCGAGGAAATTACTGAGTCCGGCGGGGCAGCAAAAGGAACAATTTGATAAGAATTATTCTGCTTTATTACTTGACAAACATTACTTTGGCAGGTATCTGTATCAATCACAGCAAAAGTAAAGGTTTGTGGGGGAACATCGGGACTGGAAGGACACTCAAACCCATCATTAACATATTGAACAAAGCCATTAGTTATACCTAATTTCGGAGCGTGGGTATGTCCTAAAACGATTAAATTTGAGTTAGATTCTAAAGCGGATTGTTGAGCAAACCAAGCAATATAAGTTCCACTTAAATCAGCGATCGCCGATTTGCCCGTAATCATTTCACCATTAGTACCTCCTCCCCAATCAGCAATCCACTGATCTTGTAAACCACTATATATCTGTTTAGCATCTG
The DNA here is from genome assembly GCF_027530405.1 of Microcystis sp. LE19-41.2A. Classification (NCBI taxonomy): domain Bacteria; kingdom Bacillati; phylum Cyanobacteriota; class Cyanophyceae; order Chroococcales; family Microcystaceae; genus Microcystis; species Microcystis sp. LE19-41.2A. The sequence goes on from NZ_JAPZQJ010000394.1 coordinate 1,797, forward strand.
CCATAGTTTTTGTTTGGCCATTCGCTAAAATAATCGGCTCATTTTCCGGTATTCCAGTTACTTTAATTATGTAATCAAGCACGGCACTGACTAAGTTACCTGAAGTAATGAGAGAACCAACCGAGGAAACCAAACCACTTAAATCGATTCCGTTAGGATTACCTTGTCCCGATAAATCAGCAACAGTTTGTCCCGGAGTAAGGGTGTTGTTTAACATATAACCTATAGCTCGGGTAACAAAATGACCAACAGGTAAAGGACTCAGGGAAGATTGAAGATCGGGAGCATTAAACATGGTAAAAATGTTACCATGAGTAAAAGCCATTTTTTGTCCATTGCTAGAGGTGACATAATAAATCGTATCTGAACAATATTTGATCTTGTAATTAGCTGAGTTTTGAATGTTATTTAAGTCATTTTGAGTGACATTCATGTCATGGTTTCCATTGACATAAGTTACATTCCCTTGGAGAGCAGTTAAAGCTTGACTTAACTTTCCCGTTGCTCCAAAAATATTAGGATTGGCGTTAATTATATCAACGGTAGCCGGAGGAGTAAAATTAGGCGGATAAGTCCAAAAGTCGAACAGATCACCAAGTAAAATTAGCTCCTGAATAGAGTCAGCGTTATCAATCACATAATCTAGAATCGCTGACTAATACGGTTCATGAAAACTTTTTTGATACCAATTAGTAGGGACATTCGTGCCAATATGTACGTCACTTAAGACAACAATTTTATTCTTTGCCATGATAGATTTTCTCTCCTTGTCAAAAAGTAAAGTGGTTGATATTCCTAGAGCAAACCCTATATAGGGCTTGCTGAATAATGGTAAAACCCTTTTAAAATAAAGCTTTTGACCTGTTAAAGTCCGATGTTAGTGCAAGAAAATAGGATTGGGACTTTCAAAAACCTTGCATTATCCTTCTTGTAGTACATCGCTTGGTACAAAA
>NZ_JAPZQJ010000582.1:0-29372 GCF_027530405.1 Microcystis sp. LE19-41.2A
AGCAAATAGGTGCAAGAATGAAAATTGTGGGAGCACAATGGAAAGCAGAGAATGTTCCTCAGTATTTGAAGCTACGTTGTGCTTATCTCAACGGCGATATTGCCTGAGTATTTTTACTCATTGCAAAACTGGGATGCTCCCGGTGGAATTCCACAAAGAGGTTTCCAAACACCGTATTACTCCCTTTGATGATGGCATAGGACGGGGTGACGCTCACACAAATGATACTGAACTGCCAGATGTTGGAGTTCACTACTGGCTAGATGCAGGAACGAGGCTGAAATACATTTTGAAGGTCTGGGTTGAGGATTAAGGATTTTGTGAATCAGTCGTTAGGGGGCGTTGGTTCCCCTTGCTTTTTTTGTGCGCTACTATGGAATTAAATGATTAAAAGCTAAGACTGCTATGGCACTGGCATCGAATGGACAAACAGCTATAATCCGCACAGAGCGAGGGCTTACAATTGCGGATACTCGTATTACTCTGTATGACGTAATCGATTATCTCAAAGCTCAGTATCCACCCAAGTTTATTCGTGATGCCTTCAATCTTACAGATGCTCAGATTCATGCTGCCCTTTCCTACATTGAAACACATCGAACAGAAGTGGAAGCGGAATATCAGGAGGTTTTAAAGACTGCCGCAGAAACTAAACAATTTTGGGAAGAGAGGAATCGCGAACGTTTTGCTCGGATCGCTGCTACTCCTCCTCGTCCAGGCTATGAAGCGGTTAGAGCTAAACTTCAGGAACGGAGAGCAAAGCGGGAAGCGAAGAAGCAATGATTGTTCTGGCTGATTACAACTTGAATCGGCAGGCAATTCTGATCTCTGGAAGTCTTGTTGTTAGCGGGTTATTAGATCTCGCTCTAATTCGGTTGAGGACATTTGAAGACGTTGGCTTACCCGCAGACAGCAATGATCGAGTAGTTTGGAGATTTGCCCAAACCAACGGGATGCTCTTACTTACGGCAAACCGGAATGCGAAGGGTGAAGACTCGTTGGAACAAGTAATGCGTGAAGAAAATCAACCGACTTCATTTCCGATCATTACGATTGGCGATCCGGATAGGGTCAATGAATCTGACTATCGAGAACGCTGCGTTGAAAGGCTTGTAGAAATTGTGATCGATATCCAAGACTATATGGGGGCTGGTCGGTTGTTTATTCCATAAGGTGATTGGCGCATCATATCTGTTGGTGACACAGCATAACAACCCCAATGCACTCCGACCGACGAAAGCTAATCAGTGTGATCGCCGATCTTGTAGGGTGCGTTCCCTAATGTGGCTCCTACCGCTCCACTAGCAGTAGGCTAATCTGGATAACACGCTTTTGGGCGTGATATACGGAAAGTTTCCGTATAATCAATAGTCCAGTAGGGTGCGTTAGACGGCGACAATCTCTGCTCTTACTTAGGACTAGCAATCCGTCGTAACGCACTACCCACGAGATATATTAAAAATAGCCTCGTAGGTTAGGTTGAGCGAAACAATACTGAGGCGAAAATAGCTTAATTCGCTTGAAAAAGCGAAACCCAACCACCCCAAAGGTTACTCTTTGTTGGGTTTCCTTGCGTCAACCCAACCTACAATAATTGCTTACCCGGATTGGTACTTCATGAACTGGCAGGGCAACGTAAAGGAACCTGGACGGTGAGAGTATCTGGAAACTGGCGGATCACTTTCACCTTTGACGGTGTTGATGCTTGTGATGTCGATCTTGAGGACTACCACTGATGAAAATGCATAATCCACCACATCCTGGTGAAGTTCTTAAAGAACTTTGTCTCGAACCTTTGAATCTGACTGTGACTGAGGCTGCTGAAGCATTGGGTGTAAGTCGAAAAACCCTATCTGCCATCTTAAATGGTAGGGCAGGTATTAGCCCCGAAATGGCAATTCGCTTAGGGAAAGCTTTCGATACATCTCCTGAAAGTTGGCTCAATCAGCAAATGCAATACGATCTATGGCAAGCAGAGCAGACAATTGGCAATATCAAAGTCAAACGGCTATCAGTGCGATCGGCGATCGCGTAGGGTGCGTTAATTAAATGTAACGCACCACCCACGAGATATATTAAAAATAGTATGATCGCAATCTTGTAGGGTGCGTTCCCTAATGTGGCTCCTACTGCCCCACCAATAGATTTTGGGGAACGCACCATGCTAGAGGATTATAAAAATATCTGCCGTCGCACTCCAGCCCATCGCGGCTGAGTTCAACCGTTATCGAGAAAAATAATTAAATCCCGTCAAATTCCCCTAAAACTTTCACTTCTGGTTCTAACCAGAGAGACCAGCGATCGAACACTTGTTCCTGCACATGACGAATTAAACGCAGAATATCCGAGGCTTTTGCCGAACCAATATTCAGGATAAAATTAGCGTGTAATTCTGATACTTGCGCTCCACCAATTTGATAACCTTTTAATCCCATTTCCTCAATTAAAGCCCCGGCAAATTGCGGTTTAGGATTGCGGAAAACGCTACCACAACTGGGACGATCATAGGGTTGGGTACTTTTGCGATGGCGTAAATTATGGGTAGTAATTGCCATTATTTCCTCGCAATTATCGGTAGCTTCTAACTGAAATGTAGCTTCGATAACTAAACGTTGATCCCCTTGCAGAGAAGAACTGCGATAACTATAATTTAAATCTTCTTTGCTTACAGTTTCTAACTGACCATCGGGATTTAATACCAGCGCCCGCACTAATCGATCCGCCACACAGGAGGTGTGCGCCCCCGCATTCATGACCACAGCACCCCCCACCGTACCGGGGATACCCACCGCCCATTCTAGGCCCCTCCAGCCCCTTTTTGCCGCTCTCCAAGCTATTTTTGGCAGGGGTTCCCCCGCCGCTGCTGTAATCGTAGCAGTTTCGGCATCAAAACAACTCGATCGCAGATGGCGAGTATTGAGGACAAGTCCGGGTAAACCTCGATCGCTGATTAGTAAATTTGAACCAGCCCCCAAAACAGTCAAGGGTAAATCTTGCGATCGCAACCAAGCGAACACTTCTCTTAATTCCTCTAGATTAACTGGTTCGGCATACCATTGCGCTCTTCCCCCCACCCGGTAGGAAGTGAAATCAGCTAGAGAAACAGAGGTTTTAATCATAGGGTTTTAGGGGTTGGGGGTTGGGGTTTTAGGGTTTTGGGTGTTGGGTGTTGAGGGTTGAGGTTTTAGGGTTTTGGGGTAGTGGGGAATTTAGCTGAAATTTCCCCATCTCCCTATTTCCCTAAATCCCTATTTCCTTAAAGATCGCTAAATTGTCGCCACCATTGCTGGAGAGGATAATAGACGAGGGGAGTCCAGAGACTACTAAGCAGAGCAGCAGTGAGGCCAATGCGTTGATAATCGAGCCAAAGATCAGCGAGATTTTTGCCTCCTTGTAGATAGTATTGAAAAGCGATCGCACCATTGGCGATTAAAGTCATAACAAAGACAATTAAGACCACGGCGATCAATTCTTCTTTGAGATAACGTTGTCGGTGTAAACGGGAAGTGAGGAAACCGATCAGACCAAAAACCATGATATGGGAAGGATAATTAGAGGTTAAACTATCTTGAATAGCGCCGATCGCTAATCCGACCACCACACTATCGAGACAAGAGCGATTGAGACTCCAACTAACCAACCAAATCAGTAACCAATTGGGAGCGATGCCTAAAATCTCCATACCTGGGAGCCGCATTAAGGAAAGAAAGGTACAGAGAAGCAGTGAAGCGATAGTGACTAAAATATTCAGTATAAAACGATAACGGGCTGATAAACGGCTTAATTTCAGCATAATTCCCCCTCTCACTGCTGGGGTTGCGGGTGAACGAACACCCATTCGAGATTGTCCACGGTGGCGGTAAATTCAATTTTGGCGGTGGGGGCGGGATTTTCCTGTAAATTAAGGGAAATTATGCGACCGATGGGCAACCCTGGCGAAAAAAGACTACTAAAAGCCGAAGTTGTCACCACATCTCCCGGTTTGACATCGGGAGCTTTTTCAAAAAAGCGCAGGGTAGCGACTTGGGAATTCTGACCTTGAATTAAACCCATGGCCCGACTACGATTCACCGTTGCTCCGATGCGACTTTGGGAATTACTGACCAATAAAACTTTGCTGGTGTGGGGAGTAACTTCCGTAATCCGTCCCACTAAACCCCCAATTCCCGTCACCGAAGCACCCACTTCCACACCATCGGCGCTACCCCGACCGATAATTACCTGTTGCCACCAATCATCGGCGCTGCGGCCAATAATTGGGGCAGAAATCAGGGGTTTTTTCTGGGTTTGATAATAACCAAGCTGTTTTTTTAATTGTTGATTTTGATATTCGACTTCACTTAAACGATTTTGTAATTCTCGCACCCGTTGATCGGCCAGAAGTTGCTCTTGCAGATTAGTTTCCTCTCCCTGAAAAGGACGAGTTAATAAACCATACAATTCTAAAATCGCCCCACTTTGATAGGTGCGAATGTACCAAGCTACCCCCAAAGCGGCAGCGAGCAGCAAAAGTCGCCATCCCTGCTGTGTCCATTTTCGTCGTGCTGAATACATGAGCGATTAAAAACCTCTTGACTGTGTAGAGTGAGAATCCGTCCATTTTTCCGCTGCTGATGGCTAACGGCTAACCGATCCTAGTGACCTTTAGACATTGCGAGTTGTTTCATTAACGATCCGCTCAAAGAGTTTCTGATTTTTTAACACTTCTCCCGTGCCTTTGACCACACAGCGCAGCGGATCTTCAGCGACATGGGTAACGATACCGGTTTCGTGACTGACTAGGCGATCGAGTCCCCGTAATAAAGCACCTCCTCCCGCTAACATGATGCCGCGATCGATAATATCGGCCGCTAATTCGGGGGGAGTTTTTTCTAGGGTACGTTTGATCGCATCAACGATCACGGAAAGTGGCTCATCCATACTTTCCCGCACTTCTTCCGCTTTGATCGTCACGGTGCGGGGTAAACCGGACATAAGATGCAATCCCCGCACTTCCAGAGGAGGAAATTCATCTCCGGGGGAGGGATAAGCCGAACCAAGGCGAATTTTGATATCTTCGGCCGTGCGTTCCCCGATAATCAGGTTATGGACTTTTTTCAGATAAGCGATAATTGCTTCCGTGAGTTCATCCCCAGCGACGCGCACCGATTCGCTGATCACGGTCCCATCAAGACTGAGAATCGCCACTTCCGTCGTGCCACCACCGATATCGATGATCATATTTCCCGTCGCTTCCGAGACGGGTAAACCGGCACCCAAGGCCGCCGCAACGGGTTCATCAATTAACCCCACTTCTCGGGAGCCGGCATTTTTGGCCGCATCCACCACCGCGCGTCTTTCTACTCCAGTAATCCCACTGGGAACACCGATTACCATGCGGGGATTGCCAATCGTGCCATCGAGCGCTCGTTTGATGAATTCCGCTAACATGATCTCGCAACTGTAAAAATCGGCGATTACCCCATCGCGCAGGGGTCGCAGCGCGGTGACATGGCCTGGAGTGCGACCGAGCATTTTTTTGGCCTCCTCCCCGACAGCGACCGGGTTACGATCTTGATCGATCGCTACTACCGATGGTTCCTCTAAAACGATGCCTTTCCCTGATACATAGACGAGGGTGTTTGCTGTACCCAAGTCTATACCTATGTCCCTTGATAAGCCTAGTCCTCTAAAAAAACCCACTTGTTTTCACTCCTGTTCTGATAACAACGTTGCTATAGCTAGACTTTCGATCGAATCGACTTGGATTTTATTAGGTTTTGTTTCTCAAGTCTAGTTAATTATCGCTTCTTTCTCTCCAGATTTACCCAGGTCTTTGGCCTAATTTTCTGGCTGCCCACCGGTCAAGGCTAAGGTTTCAGGCTAAAATGAACATACTATTGTACTAAATTGAGGATTTAAGACCATGAGTGTAAATCTGGTTCATTTGGTGGGACGAGCGGGGAGAGATCCGGAAACCAAGTATTTCGAGTCCGGTAAGGTTTTATGTACTTTAACTTTAGCGGTTAATCGTCGCTCGAAAAATAGCGATCAGCCGGATTGGTTCGATCTGGAAATTTGGGGCAAAACGGCGGAGGTGGCCGCTAATTATGTGAAAAAAGGCGGTTTAATCGGGATTAAAGGTTCTTTGAAAATGGATACCTGGAATGATAAAAACACGGGATTAGCTCGCTCTAAACCAGTGATTCTCGTCGATCAATTAGATTTACTCGGTTCTAAGCGCGATAGTGAGGCTAATTCCGAGCGAGAATTTTAAAGCTTGAGCGGTATTATTTCCAGATTTTAGGTGTGTTAGCCTCTAGTAACACACCCTTATTTAGGGTTTGCGGCAAAAAGTTTTTCGTGGGGGTAGGGTGTGGGGTGTGGGGTGTAGGGTGTAGGGTTTTACCCATTTTCAGGTGGTAAATTACCTAATTTTCAGGGAAAAAGTCCCTGAATTTTCCCCCCAATCACTCCCATGGTCGGCACTTTTTGAGGGAAAAAAAGTCTAAAAACCTTGTTGGATAAGGTTTTTAGATTTATTCAGCAAACCCTATTTATTCTATAATTGACTGGAAAAATATTGCTGTAAATCTGGTAAAATTTCTCTATAAATAGCTGTATTTATCTCTAGATTCCATCCAAGAATAGAATTAAAAGGGATAATTTCCACCAGGGAATTACTATAGGCTATCCCTTGTAAAGTCCTGACAAATTCAGGGGTCCAGAGATTTTCTTCTAGGGAAATATTTTGTTTTTTTAACCAGCCGATCAAAGCTGATCGCCCAATCCCGGGTAAAATATCAGCAGTCAGCAGGGGACTGTACCAGCAATTATCTTTCCATCCCCATAAATTGCCCGTGCTAGTTTCTAACCAATTCCCGACTTGATCGACTAATATCGCTTCTTTTGCTCCTTTTTTTTGAGCAGTTTGTGACGCTAACCAAGGAGTTAAATAATTACCAGTTTTATGTTCTCCTAAAACGCGTTGCCAAGCGGGATTATCTATTACCCAGCCAATAATTCCTTGCTCTTGTCTCAGGTTTAAATCTTCGGGGAGAAATCTGCCTTTAATCCACTCCCTACCATCGGGAAAAATTGTGATTCTCAGGACAGGATAGAATAGGGATAATTCTTCGGCTCCTTGGCGAATTCGCTGCCAATCGGGATCAGGCCATTGAAAAACTTGTAAACTAGAGTGCAGACGTTTGAGATGTTCTTGCCAATGGGTCAGGGGATGATCTAAGCTGTGTTGATAGACACGCAGGGTAGTAAATATTGTCGCTCCATAAAGCAGCCCAATATCATCAATACCCAGACTGATTCGCTCATCCTCGATTAATTCGCCATTATACCAATACATAATCAGTTAACTGTTTACTGCCCTAGCTTATGAACCGTCAAAAATTTACTTGGGGATATTCTAGTTATAAATTGCGTCAGAGAGAAAATTTTAAAGAATTTCTGTGTTTACTGGGATTATTAATAGCGGCCTTAATTATCTATCTAGTGGGATTAGGGAATTTACCCTTGCGGGATTGGGATGAGGCAACAATCGCTCAGGTGGCCAAGGAAATTAGCCAAACTCCACTGGAACAATTGCGCTGGTTATTTCCTAGTCTTTGGGGTGATCCCTACCTGAATAAACCGCCGTTGATTCATAGTTTAATTGGTCTAACCTACCATTTCTGGGGTATCAATGAGGCCAATACTAGACTAATTCCCGCTTTTTTTACAGCTTTATCGGTGCCGCTTCTTTATCTTCTCGGTCGAGAAATTTTTCCGGCTCGTTTGCCAGCTTTACTGTCGGCCTTGATTTATTTAACTCTTTTGCCGGTGGTGCGTCATGGCCGTTTAGCCATGTTGGATGGAGCGGTATTGTGTTTTGAAATGCTGATGTTTGTTGGTTTACTGCGCTCACGACGCGATTTACGCTGGTCTGTGGGGGCGGGGTTGGGATTTGCCCTCCTTTGTCTGACTAAGGGTATTATGGGGCTATTATTGGCGGGTATCGGCTTTATTTTTCTGCTCTGGGATACCCCCCGGTTATTAACGTCTGCCTATTTTTGGTCGGGTTGGTTATTGGGAGCAACCCCCGCTTTTGCTTGGTATGCCGCCCAATTTTGGCACTACGATCGGGAATTTCTCGATTCCCTTTTTGTTCAACAGTTAAAGCGAGTTAGTGACGATCTGGACAATCATCGCGGACCGTTTTGGTATTATCTGCTGGAAATTCTTAAATATAGTTGGCCTTGGTTAATTTTCTCGGTTTGGGGTTTACGTTTAGCTCGTCAGGAATATCTCTACAGTTGGGCGAAGTTACTGTTAGTTTGGACGGGTGTTTATCTGTTCGTGGTTTCGGTAATGGCGACGAAGTTGCCTTGGTATATTCTGCCGATATACCCGGCCTTGGCTTTAGCGGCCGGTTATGCCTTGGCGCAAGTGGGTAATCTTCCCATCGATCGCCCCTATCATCCAATCTGGTCAATTATTCTGGGTATTATCGGCGTTGGGGCGGGTTTATTAGCTTTAATAGCCTATTTTCCAGGTAATTTTGCCGCTATTGAACCTCTCCATCCCTTAATTCTTTTAACCTTATTGTCACTGTCCTTGACCATGGTGACAACGGCGATTTTGTTAGCCCGGCGCTCGCAACAATTCATCGTGGTTTTACTCTGGGGAATGTTTATTTCTTTGTTTATTTTTGTTAATTCTCCCCTGTGGCTCTGGGAATTAAATGAGAATTTCCCCGTCAAACCGGTGGCGAGTTTAGTACAGAAATATGTGCCAGCAGATCACCCTGTTTATATTGCTTTTGCCTACGAGCGCCCCTCGTTAAATTTTTATAGTGGTCGTCGGGTTTTTCCCCTTGCTGCTGAAGAATTAATCAATCACTGGCAAAGTCACAAGCAACCTTACCTAATTATCGATCGTCAAACCAAAGAAGCTACTGATTTAGAAGGATTAAAGGCGATCGGAGCCACGGATTCCGGTTGGTTTTTGGTGACGAAGCAGTAGTGAGGTTAATTTTGTGCGTACTTTCGATAGCAAATTAGCTTCCGCTTTATCTTGCCGATTGCTGACTTGAAATATTACAAAAATTTTACAAGTTGCGTTAAAATCACCCCTAGCGATGAAACGCAGCACTTTTGTAATTGTTTAAACCGAGATTAATATGCTAAATAGGTCAATTACGGCCGAGAAAACCGAGGAATTCGCTCCTGCTGACCTGCAAGACCTGCTAGACTGCACCGATAGCTTTGTTAACCGTCACATTGGACCGACGGAGACGGAAATCGAGAAAATGCTGGCGGTTTTGGGTGTTGCTACCGTGGAGGAATTAATCGCTCAAACGGTCCCGTCAGGAATTCGTTTACAAAAAAGCCTTAATTTACCACCTGCCTTGAGTGAATACGCCGCTCTTGCCCAATTAAAAGCTATTGCCTCCAAAAATCAGGTATTTCGCTCCTTTATTGGCATGGGCTACCATGACTGTATCACCCCGCCGGTAATTCTCCGCAACATCTTAGAAAATCCGGGTTGGTACACCGCCTATACTCCCTATCAAGCGGAAATCGCCCAAGGACGCTTAGAAGCTCTCTTAAACTTCCAAACTCTCATCACTAGCTTAACCGGTCTGGAAATTGCTAACGCTTCTCTCCTCGATGAAGGAACAGCAGCTGCGGAAGCGATGAGTATGAGTTATGGACTGTGTAAAACTAAAGCCAATGCTTTCTTTATCTCTAGTAGTTGCCATCCCCAAACGATTGAAGTTGTTAAAACCAGAGCGATTCCTTTAGGTATTGACATTATTATTGAGGATCATCGTCTCTTTGACTTTCAAACGCCGATTTTTGGCGCATTATTACAATATCCAGCCACCGATGGCGTAATTTATGATTATCGGGAATTTATCGCCAAAGCGCAGGAAAATGGGGCTTTAGTCACCGTTGCCGCCGATATTCTCAGTTTAGCTCTGTTGACTCCCCCCGGCGAATTGGGGGCTGATATTGCCGTGGGTAGCAGTCAACGCTTTGGGGTTCCCTTGGGTTATGGGGGTCCCCATGCCGCTTATTTTGCCACCAAAGATGTCTATAAACGCAGCATTCCGGGGCGCATTGTCGGGGTATCGAAGGATAGTCAGGGTAAACCCGCACTGCGTTTAGCTTTGCAAACCCGCGAACAACATATCCGCCGGGATAAAGCCACCAGTAATATTTGTACCGCACAGGTGTTACTAGCGGTGATTGCTTCCATGTACGCGGTGTATCACGGACCGGAAGGAATCAAGAAAATCGCCCAAAGAGTGCAGAAATTAACCGCTTTATTGGCAAATGGTTTAAAAAAGTTGGGTTATCAAGTGGGGAAAGAACCGTACTTCGATACGCTCAAAGTTACGGTATCCACGGGAGTTAAGGATATCTTCGCCAAGGCAAAAACCCATAAGATTAATCTGCGTTATTTTGATGAGAATAATCTAGGAATTAGTGTCGATGAAACCACCAGTCTCAGGGATGTGTGGGATTTATGGCAAATTTTTGCCCCCACCGAGGAATTACCCTTTACCGCGGCGGAATTAGTCGAGAAAATTAGTCTAGAATTACCCGCTAATTTAACCCGTACCAGTGCCTATCTTACCGAACCGGTGTTCAATCGTTACCACTCGGAAACGGAATTACTCAGATATCTGCACCGTCTGGAAACAAAGGATTTAGCCTTAAATACTTCCATGATTCCCCTCGGTTCCTGTACGATGAAACTCAATGCCGTAGCGGAGATGATTCCGGTAACTTGGGCAGAATTCGGCAAATTACACCCTTTTGCTCCGATTGACCAAGCAGAAGGCTATCAACTGCTCTTTCAACAGTTAGAGACTTGGTTAGGGGAAATTACCGGGTTTGATGGCATTTCCCTACAACCGAACGCCGGTTCTCAGGGAGAGTATGCTGGTTTACAGGTGATCCGAGCCTACCATGAAAGTCGCGGTCAAGGTCATCGTCAGATTTGCTTAATTCCTGAGTCCGCTCACGGGACTAATCCTGCCAGCGCTGTTATGTGTGGTATGAAAGTAGTGGCGGTTAATTGCGATTCTCGGGGCAATATTGATATTGATGACCTGAAAACTAAGGCCCAGAAGCATCAGGATAATCTAGCGGCTTTGATGGTGACGTATCCTTCCACTCACGGCGTTTTTGAAGAGGGAATTAGCGAAATTTGCGCCTTGATTCATCAATACGGTGGTCAAGTCTATATGGATGGCGCGAATATGAATGCTCAGGTGGGTTTATGTCGTCCGGCGGATTTTGGCGCTGATGTCTGTCACTTGAATCTCCATAAAACTTTCTGTATTCCCCACGGTGGTGGCGGCCCCGGTATGGGACCAATCGGAGTAAAATCCCATTTAGTGCCTTTTCTGCCCGATGTTTCCCTAGTTTTGGCGAAATTATCCCCAGAAACCGCTAACGGTAAGCATCAGGACTCAATTGGCGCAATTTCGGCCGCGCCTTGGGGTAGTGCCAGCATTTTGGTGATTTCTTGGATGTATATCGCTATGATGGGGGCAGCCGGCTTGAAAAAAGCGACAGAAGTGGCAATTTTGAACGCTAATTATCTGGCTTTTCATCTGGAGTCGGCCTATCCAGTGTTATTTAAGGGTAGCGCGGGAACGGTTGCCCACGAGTGCGTTATTGATTTACGTCCCCTGAAAAAACAGGCCGGCATCGAGGTGGAAGATGTGGCAAAACGTTTGATGGATTTCGGTTTCCACGCGCCGACGGTTTCTTGGCCCGTGGCGGGTACAATGATGGTGGAACCCACGGAAAGCGAATCTTTGGGGGAATTAGACCGTTTTTGTGAAGCTTTGTTAACTATCTATCAAGAAGTACAAGCGATCGCTAATGGGAGCATGGATCCCCACGATAATCCTTTGAAAAATGCCCCCCACACAGCCGCAGTTTTAACTGCCGATGATTGGAGTCGTCCCTATTCCCGTCAACAGGCAGCTTACCCGCTTTCTTGGCTAAAAGATTATAAATTCTGGCCGGTAGTGGGACGGGTTGATAATGCTTACGGGGACAGAAATCTGGTTTGTTCCTGTGAGGGTATGGACGCTTATAAGTAGGGTTTGCGGCAAAGAGTTTTTCCTGGGGCAGGGTGTGGGGTGTGGGGTGTAGGGTGTAGGGTGTGGGGTGTGGGGAGAATAAAGCTGCCTCCTGACTCCTATCTCCAGCAATCCTATCTCCTGATTCCTGACTCCTATCTCCTGTCTCCTGACTCCTGACGACCGGCTCCTAACCCTAACAAAGGCCTATTTTAAACACCTCTTGTGCCACTCGCTCGCAACTGCCTACTGTTCCTAAACCGGCTTTAGTTTCTGCGTATTCATCTAACATTTTTTGGCGACGTTGCTGATTTAATAATAAATCTAGACATTCCTGCATAATTCTCTCTGGGTTAGCTTCCTCTTGTAATAATTCGGGAACAATTTCTCGCATTAAAACTAAATTTACCGGTGAGACAAATGGTACAGAAAACTTCATAATATTGCGGGCAATCCAAGCAGTAACTGCACTTAAACGGTAAACCACCACCTGCGGCACGTTTAACAAAGCAATTTCGAGATTAACTGTACCAGACTTAGCCACAGCCAGATCGGCAGCGGCAATCGCTTCTAAAGTCTGATCTCGTTCCATAATCACCGCATTTAATCCATATTCCTTCACTAATTCTCGCATTTTTGGTTCGTATAAAGCTAAGGGAACGGGAATTAAAAACTTAATATCGGGAATTTTTTCCTGTAATTTTTTAGCAGCAGCACACACCGTCGGCACGAGATATTTAAACTCCTGTTGACGGGAAGCAGGTAACAAAGCGATCACCGTTTCTTCGGGTTTTATTGCCCATTTTTGCCGCATTTCTTGCCGATTGGGAGCATTGGCCATACGATCAACTAAAGGATGTCCTACCCAAGTTACCGGTAAACCTTTTGTTTCAAAAAAACGGGCTTCGGCAGGAAAAATTGCCAATAATTTATCCGTGACGGCGATTAATTTTTCCGTATTAAATAACTTTTCTGCTGTAGCCCTTAGTTTAGCTGAGGGGATATTTTCTTCTGACCAAATCCACACCTGCGGGGCAATATAATAAATAATTGGGACACCGGGAATAATTTTTTTAGCCGACTGACCGATCGCCACATTTGCCCCCACGTAATCAATTAAAATAATCAGATCAGGGGGATGATCTCTAAAAAACTCTTTTGCTCGTTTTTGTAGTTGTAAAGTTGGCAAAATAAAGGGGATAGATTCAATTAATCCCATAGCAGCCAGTCGAGTGGTTTTCCCCAACATTTTTGCCCCAGCTAACTCCATGCGATCGCCACCTAGTGCAAAAATTTCTAACTCAATTTCCTGGGTTTTAGCTAGTTTAAAAAGGGATTCAATCAGCATGGCTGCCTGTAAATCACCCGATACCTCACCCGTACTAATAAATATACGCATTTGGATAATTATTTGATAATAAAAGAATTCAGGAGACAGGATTCAGTAGCCGGTCGTCAGGAGATAGGAGATAGGAGATAGGAGATTATTTTTATTTATACTTCCCACTTCCCCACTTCCCCAACACCCCACACCCCACACCCCACACCCAACACCCCACACCCTACACCCCACACCCTACACCCTACACCCTACACCCTACAGACTGTTCCTCAATAAATTATTTCCCCGGAATTAAACCGCGACGTTTTTCTCCGGTGGTAGAGGATTGTAAAAATTGACAGAGATGTTGAACATGGGGGTTATCGGTTAAGAGAGAAACTTGTTCTAAAGCCTCCTGAAGATTTATATTAGAACGATAGATAATCCGAAAAGCTTTTTTCAGTAAAGCTAGATCTTCATCGGTAAAACCGGCCCTTTGTAAACCGACTAAATTAAGAGTTCGTACCCGACAGGGATTGCCTTCCACTAAAGTAAAAGGGGGAACATCGCGATCAATACGACTCATTCCTCCTAACATGGCCATTTTGCCAATATGAACAAATTGATGTACTCCTAAAACCCCCCCGATAACTGCTTTTGATTCGATCTGGACATGACCTGCCAAAGCGACACTATTAGCGATAATAATGTTATCTTGCAAAATACAATTATGGGCAACGTGAACATAGGCCATTAATAAATTATTACTGCCAATTTGGGTAACTTCTCCCGTATCCGTGGCGCGATTAATCGTGACAAACTCGCGAATTTGGTTATGATCACCAATTTCCACGCTACTTTCGCCACCTTTATACTTTAAATCCTGTGGTTCATTACCAATAACAGCCCCGGAAAAAATATGATTACCCTTGCCAATTTTGGTCGGACCCTCAATGACCACATGGGCATCAATAATTGTATCAGCTTCAATTTCCACATTGGCCCCGATCACAGCATAGGGACCAACTTTAACCTTTGGAGCAAGTTTTGCCGACGGATGGATAACCGCAGTGGGGTGAATTAACGTATTCAAAGGGAAGTCTCCCGCGCTCAACTTCGTCACTGTATGAATCATGGTATAGCTTATCCTATATTGGACAGATTGTGATCAAGATTGATAGCGGTTGCTTAGGGAGGGGACGACTTTAATGGGGAACCAGAACCCGATAAACTATTAACCAGATTCTCTTGGTTCCTTCGTCCCTCCCATCCTGATAAAAAATATATGAGCAATAATAGACCTAAAATTATAGTCTTAGATGACGACCCGACAGGTTCCCAAACAGTCCATAGTTGTCTGTTATTGATGCGGTGGGATGAAGATACTCTCCGCTTGGGATTGGCAGATAATGCGCCAATTTTCTTTGTTTTGACCAATACTCGCGCTTTAACCCCCGAAAAAGCCGAGTCTGTCACCAGAGAAGTCTGTCATAACCTGAAAACTGCCTTAACTAAAGAGGGAATCGAGGATTTTTTGGTGGTTAGTCGTTCCGATTCTACCCTGCGCGGGCATTATCCGATCGAAACTGATGTTATTGCCGAAGAATTGGGCGGTTTTGATGCACATTTCCTGATTCCAGCCTTTTTTGAGGGAGGTAGAATCACCCGTGATAGTATTCACTATTTAATCATCGATGGCGTTCCCACTCCCGTCCACGAGACGGAATTTGCTCGCGATTCGGTTTTTGCCTACCATTACAGTTATCTGCCGGATTATGTGGAGGAGAAAACGAAAGGTAAAATTAAAGCAGATGATGTGGAAAGATTTTTACTGGCAGATATCCGTCAAGGTAGTTTAGAACGACTGCAAAAGCTCAAAAATAATCAATGTGGGGTGGTAGATGGGGAAACTCAAGCGGATCTCGATCGCTTTGCTGAAGATATTTTAACCGCCGCAGGGGAAGGAAAAAAATTTTTATTCCGTAGTGCCGCCAGTATTTTAACTTCTTTGGCTAATTTAGGAACTCAACCGATCGCACCCGAATCTATGGGTAAGTATAAGCCCACGGGGGAAGCCGGGGCAATTATCGTCGGTTCCCACGTCAAAAAAACTAGCCAACAATTAGATGAACTGCTTCAACAACCCAACACCGTCGGAGTCGAAATCGATGTGACGGCATTGCGCGATCGTCCTGAGCAACGAGATCAACTCTTATCACAAGCTCTGGAAAAAGTCAAGCTTATTCACAAAAATAAACAAACCCCCGTGATCTATACCAGTCGGCAAGAGTTAACCTTTGCCTCTGTGCAGAAACGTCTTGATTTTGGGGTTGCCGTCTCCACTCTGTTAATGGACATTGTTAAGAGTTTACCCAGTGACATCAGTTTTTTAATCAGTAAAGGCGGAATTACCTCCAATGATGTCTTAAGTACGGGTTTAAGCCTGCAATCAGCCCGTTTACTCGGTCAGATTCTCCCCGGTGTCTCCATGGTCCGTACAGCAGCCGATCATCATCTCTTTCC
This sequence comes from Microcystis sp. LE19-41.2A, assembly GCF_027530405.1. Lineage (NCBI taxonomy): Bacteria > Bacillati > Cyanobacteriota > Cyanophyceae > Chroococcales > Microcystaceae > Microcystis > Microcystis sp. LE19-41.2A. Next base: position 15,924 of record NZ_JAPZQJ010000582.1, read on the forward strand.
TAATCTACCTGTGGTTCTTTTCCCGGGTAACGTCGGTGATGTCCAAGCTTTAGCCACAGTTTATCAACGTTTGTGTCAATAGGAGGCAATCAGTGATCAGTGAGCAGATGTGAGTTTTCAGTTCACTGCTCACTGAAAAAAGCTCCCCAATTCATAATTCTGGTGGTGATTCGGTAGTAGTGATGGCGGCTTAATCCTTTGCCTTGCTGTGCATTGTAGTCATGGGTAAAATACCAAAGGGTTCCCCAAGGTGATTCTCCATTTTTTTAGAGAAAGATAGACTCTCTCTCACCAGCCAAGAAATCCTTAGTCGAAAGGTATTATTTAATCTTTCAATAACTGGACTTCCCCGTTGACAAAAAGCCATAACCTGTGCTGTAGAAGGGATTAAGAGAATTTCCAGCACCCCGTTACTGGGTACAAATCAGGGAAACTCCCAATAAATCTAACGCTTTTTGTTGCAGTTGGGTCGGTCGAGTTATCTTAGAAAAACGATAACTTCCCTCTTTAATCGTACACTCCACTGTATTCAAGCAAATTGTCCCCGGGTCTTCCAACAAAGTCCGAAAACTATGCACAGGAAAGTTCTCTTGCTTCCGTTTTTTTCTCTCTTTAGACTGAGCGGATTCACTCCGATTGGCTTTAATCACATTCAGAGAACTATCATCAATTTCTTCATCCTCAAATAATAAAGGAGCCAAGGACTGTTTTAAATGCCATTCCACATATTTTATTGATGTGGTCACTTTTACATTCTGGACATTTCATCGTTTTTTTTCCTTCATTGAGTTTCTATCTATTTTGCCCTCTCATCTCTTTATCTGACAACGCCTACTATTCCCTCTAATTCTGAGTATTCTGTATCTCAATTGAGAATGATGATTCGGGAGGTTGAAACTATTATTGCTCGTCAGATAAATATTGATGAATGGAATCAACTTTAAAATTAGTGCGATCGCCGCTCTTGTAGGGTGCGTTAACGAAGTGTAACGCACCTAATCTATGGTTATTCAATAATTGATGTAATGGTGGATTACGCTGCGCTAATCCACCCTACGGGGGGTTAAAATTATTATTCTTCCCCTATTTTTTCGGTTATGCTACAGTGCTTGTGAAGCAGCATAGACTTTTACTTCCTTCTCTAAACGTTCTCTGAGCCTATCTTTTTCTACTTCAATATCATACCTTGTTTGAAGATTCATCCAGAACCTTTCAGACATACCAAAATAACGAGAAAGCCTTAAGGCAATATCAGCAGTAATTCCTCGCTTTTCCTCGATAATTTCCTTGATTTGCTCTATTGGTACATTAAGATCTTCTGCCAAACGTTCTTGGCTAATTTCCATCGGTTTGAGAAATTCTTCTAACAGAATCTCACCAGGATGAATGGGGGCTAATAATTTTTTCTCAGTCATGATTATTGAGTAACAATTAATGATGATCGACTATTTCTACATTGTAGGCGTTGCCATTTTTCCAAATAAAACAGATCCGCCACTGATCGTTAATTCGGATACTATGCTGATTTTTTCTATCTCCTGAGAGTTTTTCCAACCGATTAGATGGAGGAATGTATAAATCCTGTAAAGTTTCGGCCGCGTCTAAAACTTCTAGCTTTCTCCGAGCATTTCGTTGAATATCTTGAGGTAATTTTCGTGAAAATTTACGTTTGAATACCTGCTCTGTCTCCTTAGATGCAAAACTCTTAATCATCAATAATTAGGAAAATGCACTACTATCATATCATCTTAGTGCGATCGTCGATCTCATGCTAACGTTAGATCGCAATCTTTCTGTGGAGGCGCAGTTGAAAGTGTATCTGTGGGTTACGATCGCTTTTTCAACCACCTTATCACTAGCTAATCTTCTTGGCTATCAAGGATTAAAGCGTCAAGAGAACTGGGAAAATCACCTCGCTCAACCATTTTTGTGAAGGCTTTATAACAATCATTTTTATCCCCTTGTTTGCGAGGATAGCCTAGCCATAAAACAAAAATAGCTTTATACTCCTCGGTTTGTATAGCCCGAAAGAATAAGCGATAACGGTCAGGTAGTCCCATCTTTTTGACTCTTCCGTAATGCTTGAGCGCCCCAGTCAGAGCAAAATGGGAAGCAAAAGGGTCGAGAGGGATTTTTTCTTTAATGGCGACCATAATCGCCCTGTAGAGTTTGACTGTAGAATGAGTACGGTATGCTTCTGTTGGCAAGGTGTTTTTTAGTTTACGAACCTCAACTTGTAAATCGCGGCGTTGTTGCCCAAAAAGTCTTTTAATAAAGTAGATTCGCCAACCGTTAACTATCAAGTTCTACTCCTGTCATCAACTCTTCATCGACCGCTGCCATCGCTTCCGTATAAGCTTCTAACTCAGCATCAGGATTTAATAGGGCTTGCTTGGTCAGAAAATCTAAGAATAAACTCAGCATCAGTTCATCTTCCTCCTGTTCTAGAGATTGAGGCTGTAAGCGGACTAATAAGGTATCAGGGCTGATAACTTCAACAGCACCTTTAGCTTCTTTGAATTGGGGATTATCCTTAAAAAAACTGGCACTCAGACGGAAACCTGAAGCATTGCCTATTCTAGCCCAGGTTAGATTGTATTGTTTGTTACTCATGATTTTAGGCAAGGTTTACTACATATCATGTTATTACATAATTTAATAACATACAAGGTTGCCCAGCTTCTCAACCGCGTTTTAGCTGAACTTCCCACATACATATATACTATAGGGGAGCGCGCCGAGAAAGCCATCGAGTAAAACTAGCGGATTTCGATTTAACACCGCGTAATGAAAAAAGTTCCGATTTTTGCCGTGGTGTACCGCAGCGTGAAACTTGCCGAAAACGTGTTCCGGAACATGGTAGAGAAACGTAGAAATTAAATCACCGAGTAGCAAGAGCGCTAGGGTGATCAGGATGGCTTTTAGTATAAGTAGTATCAAAATTTTCCCCTTAATTTTCCGCTCGATCGTGTTTTGCAATTTACTATAAAAGAGAAAGTTAAATTTTTCTTTATGATTAAGTTAATTTTTAAAATCACGCCTTATATGAGTTGCCCAAAGGGTTGAACAGGAGTCTGCTCAAAGGATGGACACAAAGTCCCTCAACTTTCTTTCTGAGCAATCGCTCCAAGTTGCGTCCTGTATTCTGCACCTCATTGAAAACCCCCTCAATCCGTTCTCGAAAATGTTGAAGAAGTCGCTCAAAGACGGGAGAAGTTTGTTGATGTTGATTGACTCTCTTAGCTGTAGAGACTCGATTACCTGTGGTTCTTGATATCTCAGTCTGCCAATCAGTACCAATAAACCCCTTGTCGGCTAGGATATTGTTGCCTTGAATGAACTGCAATACGGATTCTGCTGCGGGAGCGTTCGTCAGTATGAGCAGGGACGAGGGAATAAACCAAAAGGTCAACATTTCACTATCTCTGAAACTAGGCTCAGGTCCAGGCAGCATGGGAGTCAAGCGATATCCCTGTTCTTGATACCAGTCATCCACCAGGACATAAATAATAGTCAAGAGGGTGGGAGCATCTATCCTATTCATGGGAGGCCTCATGCTTTGGAGTGATTACCTTTATCGTGACCTCTCCCTTTGATTTTACAAACCTCTCTATCTCACATCAGCCGCAATTCCTAATTCATAATTCCTAATTCCCACTGCTGCCGGCTGCTCAAGGTTCATAATTAAAGAAACATCTATACTGATAGCTGGTTAATTTTTATGAAAACTGTTGCCGATACGGACTTGCAAAGGCTAGAAGACTTAATTATCAACGGACAAAAAGCGATCGAGACTCGTTTCACGGCGATCGAGACTCGTTTCACGGCGATCGAGAATAATATCGTCGAAATTAAGGCTGATATTAAGGAAATCAAGCAAGATGTTAAATCCCTAGAGATAGGACAGGCCAAATTAACCGAAAGAGTCGAAGGGATGGATAATCGCCTCAAAATAGTTGAGGGCAGTCAAAAAAATCAAATTTGGGCATTGATAACCATTTTAGGGGGTTCACTGATTACCGCTTCCGTCGGTTTGCTGATCGCTATTTTACGCTTTGTCTTGTTTAAGTAAAAAATTATGGCTATGGATGAAACTAAAACCGAAATAAATCAAGAAATCGACTCAGAAACCGAAAAAATTGCGCCATCAGCCTCGGTAATGTCGAGATACGCCCAAATCCACTTAAAAAGTGAGGGCGATAAATTGCTGCTAATTTTGCCCAAAACCGGTGCCGGGGAGACAAGTCAGGATTGGACAGATATCTTGACAGGATTAAAATATTATCTCCGTAATAGCGGCCAAAACTGCCCCGCTAGAACACCAGTACACCTACAGGCCAACGATCGCCTGATGGATACGCGCCAACTACAAGCGATCGCCACAATTTTAGACAGTGCCGAATTACCCCTGCATACCATCCAAACCCAAAGAAGACAAACCGCAGTAGCAGCGGCAACCATGGGTTACAATGTCGAACAAATGCGCTCGAGTCCCACGGTTTTCGGGGACGAGCAACCGCTACCATCCCTCCTCGCCGAACCTTTGTACTTAAAAACTACCCTGCGATCGGGTGTAGAAATCCGTCACCCGGGCACAGTTATAGTCATGGGCGATGTCAACCCCGGCGGATCGATCGTCGCTGATGGCGATATATTGGTTTGGGGGGGTTTACGCGGTGTGGCCCATGCTGGATTCCGCGGCGATCGAGCAGCGGTAATTATGGCCCTGCGAATCGACTTAACTCAACTGAGGATCGCGGAATTAGTGGCACGGACCCCGGCTTTAAATAGCGATCGCATGGAACCAGAAATTGCCTGTATCAGCGAAGGAGGAATCCGCATCATTGGGGCTTATAATTTTTCCAGAACCTACACCTTTAAAGATCAAGTGGGATGGGTCGAAAAAAAGTGATCAGTCACCAGTAAACAGTGATCAGTGACCAGTGATCAGTAAACAGTGATCAGTAAACAGTGATCAGTAAACAGTGATTCAGTGACTGGTAAAAATAGCGATTAACTGCGTTGAAACGAAAAACTCTATAAAACTGATAACTGATAACTGATAACTGATAACTGATAGCTGATAACTGATAACTGATAACTGATAGCTGATAACTGATAACTGATAACTGATAACTGATAACTGATAACTGATATAAATTATGGCTCGTGTAATTGTGGTGACATCGGGAAAGGGAGGAGTCGGTAAAACGACGGTAACGGCGAACTTAGGTTCAGCTTTATCTCAATTAGGCTGTCGAGTCGCCCTTGTCGATGCCGATTTCGGACTAAGAAATCTCGATTTATTGTTAGGATTAGAACAGCGTATCGTTTATACTGCCATCGATGTGGTGGCGGGAGATTGTAGTCTTGATAAAGCTTTAGTTAAGGATAAAAGACAGGAAAATCTGGTTCTATTACCGGCGGCACAAAACCGCACCAAAGAGGCAATTACTGCCGATCAAATGAAGGATTTAGTCGCCCAATTGTCAAAAAGTTACGACTATGTATTGATTGATTGCCCAGCAGGAATTGAAATGGGTTTTCGCAATGCGATCGCCGCCGCCCAGGAAGCGATCATAGTTACTACCCCAGAAATGTCGGCGGTGAGAGATGCCGATCGCGTGGTGGGATTACTAGAAAGCGAGGATATTAAGAGTATCCGTCTGATTGTCAACCGGCTGCGGCCAGAAATGATCCAACTTAACCAGATGATCAGCGTCGAGGACATTCTCGACTTATTGGTAATTCCCCTGTTGGGGATTATTCCCGACGATCAAAGAATTATTATTTCCACTAATAAAGGGGAACCATTAGTATTAGAGGAGAAGACCTCTCTCCCCTCCATGGCCTTTAGAAATATTGCCCAGCGTTTACAGGGTCGCGATGTGCCGTTTCTAGATTTAATGGCCGGTCAAGAAGGTTTTCTTACTCGTCTGCGTCGTCGCTTGTTTGGGCCTTAAACTCTCTCATCTCAACCCCTTAACCTACTATGAATGACCTGATCGATAAACTTCTAGCATGGCGCGGTTCGGGCAAAAGTGGCGACCAAGCTAAAAAACGCTTAAAACTTATTCTGGCCCATGATCGCGCCGATCTTAGTCCCGAAATTCTCAATATGATGCGTCAAGAAATCTTAGAAGTGGTCAGTCGTTATCTTGATATCGACACCGAGGAAACCGAGTTGATCCTAGAAAGTGACCAACGGACTACAGCCCTGATTGCTAATTTTCCGATTCGTCGCATCAAACGCCGTCCTTTAACCGAGAAATTGCCATGAAAACTCAACCGATCGAGCTTTGGCTTAGTCTAGCAGTTAGTCCCTTTCTTTTATCCTACTTAGGACTACGTTCTATTAATAATTGGTTGATAGAAGTCGGGAAAGACAGCGAGGAAATCTTTCGGGGCGATCGCTTGCCCCTTCTCAATATTCCCGATCAGTTACCGGTCAACAGTGACCAATAATCCAAGAAAAAAATCCTTTTGCCCCCTGAAAAGAGGCAACAATAGTGAAATTTTTGTTAAAAATCGGAAAAAATGTGATTATTTGGCATATAATCTCATTTTTGACCAACCCTAAAGAACTAAGCTAAGACGCATCTTAACCGCCTATCCTTAGATTAGCTGAATTTCCCCCAATCCCTTTACTATTGCCTCTTGCCTCTTGCCTCGTCTCAACAAGCAATTTAAATGCTTGACAGCTTAATCCCGATCTATCAGTGATCAGTTATTGGTTTGATAGAGTTTTTCATTTCAAGGCAGTTAATCCCTATTTTCACTGATTACTGATTACTGATTACTGATTACTGTTTACTGTTTACTGATTACTGATTACTGTTTACTGTTTACTGATTACTGATTACTGAAATTATGAGCGTCCTTGTCCCCTCAACCGAAACCGAACAGGATATTTTCAGCACTTCCAACCTGTTTCTGCAGCAAAGACTGAAATTAATCGAAGATTTATGGAAAGAAGTCTTAGTCTCCGAATGTGGTCAAGAATTAGTCGATTTACTGGAATTACTGCGCCATCTCTGTTCTGAGGAAGGACAAGTGACCGATGATAGTCCGGAAGCAATGATCGCCAAAATGATCGAAGACTTGGAACTAGGGGAAGCGATCAAAGTTACCCGCGCTTTTGCCCTCTATTTCCAGTTAATAAATATAATCGAACAACACTACGAACAAAGGGATCAGCAACTACTGCGACGGACGGTGATCGGGGAAGAAAACGAAAGTCCCAAGGCTGACCCAACGCAAAAAAGCATTTTAGCCACCATTGTCGGGGCCGATTGGCTAGAAAAAACCCTGAACGGGTCCGATCACTCCACCCCAAAATCGGGACTATTTCACTGGTTATTTCCCTATCTCAAACAGGTTAACGTCCCTCCCCAAGAAATTCAGCGTCTTCTCGATCAATTAGATATTCGTCTGGTTTTTACGGCCCACCCCACGGAAATTGTCCGTCATACCATTCGCATTAAACAGCGCCGCATCTCGGGCATTCTCGAAAAACTCGACCAAGCAGAAGAAATCTTTCGCAGTATGGGGTTAACTAACTCCAGAGAAGCACAAACAGTCACCAAACAGTTAAAAGAAGAAATACGTTTCTGGTGGCGAACAGATGAACTACATCAATTTAAACCCACTGTCGTCGATGAGGTGGATTATGCCCTGCACTACTTCGATGAAGTTCTCTTCGATTCCCTACCCCAGTTAACCCTGCGTCTGCAGCAAAGCCTACAATCCTCCTTTCCCCGTTTACAAGCGCCGAAAAATAACTTCTGTCGCTTCGGTTCTTGGGTGGGGGGGGATCGGGATGGCAATCCCTCCGTTACCCCCGAAGTCACCTGGAAAACCTGCTGTTATCAGCGCAATCTCGTTATTAAAAAATATCTCGATGCTATTCGCGACCTGACCAGTATTTTAAGTGCCTCCCTGCACTGGTGTCACGTCTTGCCGGAGTTGCTGGACTCCCTGGACAGAGATAAGCAGCAAATGCCCGAAATCTATAGCCAGTTAGCAATCCGCTACCGTCAGGAACCCTATCGCCTCAAATTGGCCTTTATTCAAAAACGTCTGGAAAATACACGCGATCGCAATAATCGCCTCAATGATCCGGAAGAACGACAGTTATTAACTAAACTCAACGAAACCAACATCTATCGCTCCGGTTCCGAGTTTTTAGCCGAATTACAGCTATTACAGCGCAGTCTCTTGCAAACTGGTCTTTCCTGTCAAGAACTCGATCGACTGATCGCCCAAGTGGAGATTTTTGGCTTTGTCCTGACTCAGTTAGATTTTCGGCAAGAATCCACCCGTCACGCCGAATGTATCGAAGAAATCGCCGCCTATCTCGGAGTTTTACCCAAACCCTACGGCCAATTAACCGAATCAGAAAAAATCGCCTGGTTAGTGGCGGAATTAAAAACCCGTCGCCCCTTAATTCCCCGGGAAATGCCCTTCTCGGAAAGAACCTGCGAAACCATTGAAACCCTGCGAGTTTTAAGAAGTCTGCAAGGGGAATTTGGTCTGGAAATCTGCCAAACCTACATTATCAGCATGACCAACGAGGCCAGCGATGTGCTAGAAGTGCTGTTATTAGCCCAAGAAGCCGGTTTATACGACCCCGCCACTAGCCGCAGTTCCCTCCGCATCGTTCCCCTCTTTGAAACCGTCGATGACCTCAAACACGCCCCCGGCATCATGCAGACTTTGTTTGAATTGCCCCTCTACCGGGCAGCCCTAGCCGGCGGTTACCACCATTTAGGGGCTTTAAACGGGGAGGAAGTGACCCTGGAACCGGCCATCCTCGAACCGGGTAATTTACAGGAGATTATGGTGGGTTACTCCGATAGTAATAAGGATTCCGGCTTTTTAAGCAGTAATTGGGAAATTCATAAGGCCCAGAAGGCTTTACAAAAAACCGCTAAACAATACGGCTTGGATCTACGTCTTTTTCATGGCCGGGGCGGTTCCGTCGGTCGGGGTGGTGGACCGGCCTACGCCGCTATCCTCGCCCAACCCCGGGGAACGATTAACGGTCGCATTAAAATCACGGAACAGGGCGAGGTTTTAGCCTCGAAATACTCCTTACCGGAATTGGCCTTGTATAACCTCGAAACGGCCGTAACGGCAGTTATACAGGCAAGTTTACTGGGCAGTGGTTTTGATGATCTCGAACCCTGGAATCGCATCATGGAGGACTTGGCCACCCGTTCACGGCAAACCTATCGCAGTTTGATTTATGAAGAACCGGACTTTTTAGACTTCTTTCTGTCCGTAACTCCCATTCCTGAAATTAGTCTTTTACAGATTAGTTCCCGACCGGCGCGCCGGAAAAGTGGTCAACAGGATTTAACTACCCTGCGGGCAATTCCCTGGGTATTTAGTTGGACCCAAACCCGGTTTCTTTTACCTGCTTGGTATGGTTTAGGGACAGCTTTACAGATGTTTCTCGATGATTCTCCTAGCAGAAATTTGGAATTGTTACGCCATTTTTATCACAAGTGGCCTTTCTTCCAGATGGTGATTTCTAAGGCAGACATGACTCTATCGAAGGTGGACTTACAGATGGCCTATCACTACGTCAGTGAACTTTCTAAACAGGAAGATCGAGAACGTTTTGAACGTCTGTTTGCAAGGATCAAAGAGGAATATAATCGCACTAGCGAGATTGTTCTCCAGATCACCGGCGAGAAACATTTATTAGATAATGATCCGAGTTTACAGCGCTCGGTGCAGTTACGCAACGGTTCGATCGTTCCCCTCGGTTTCCTACAGGTGTCTCTCCTCAAGCGTTTACGTCAATACAATAGTCAAGCTCAATCCGGTGTGATTCATTTCCGCTATTCTAAAGAGGAGTTATTAAGGGGCGCTTTAATGACGATTAATGGTATTGCCGCAGGGATGAGAAATACCGGTTGATTACAGATAATTAATGGTAGTTTTCGGGTGGTTATCTTGAAGGTAATCCACCCTATTTTTAAAATTTGTCAACTTTTTGTAGAACTTCTACTAAGTTGTTATTTTTAAAGGGAAAATCACCGTTAAAATTGGGCATTACTTCTGATTTTATCACTCAATCCCAGCTTTTGGGGGGTTCTATTGGCTAATATTAAGTAGCTGGTTATAATTAAATTAAAAATGGATTTTAGGTTCGATCCCCCCTGCCCCCCTTGATAAGGGGGGTGCCGATCCCCCCTTAGTCCCCCCTTTAATCCCCCCTTAATAAGGGGGGCATCTGATAATTTTTAACGCCTACCTACTTACTATTACTTATTGACTAAAAATGAAGATTTTACTGCTAACAGTTGACAATTGATGAGCGACCCCGAAGAGAGGCAATTAAGCTCCCTGGTGTGTCGGAAGATTAGAGATTGTGCCAAAATGGAGAAAGTGACCCAAGGATTACAGGTAAATTGTTAAAAAAAAGGATCGAGTAACCGTGACTGATACCAACCTAGATATACTATCCCTGACGGATCCAGCGATCGCAGGGATTTTGCAAAAAGAACTGCAACGTCAAAGAGATCACCTAGAATTAATCGCTAGTGAAAACTTTACCTCCGCTGCCGTCATGGCCGCCCAGGGTTCGGTTTTAACCAACAAATACGCGGAAGGACTGCCCAAAAAACGCTACTATGGCGGTTGCGAATACATTGACGAAGCGGAACAATTAGCGATCGATCGGGTTAAACGACTATTTGGGGCAAACCACGCTAACGTACAACCCCACTCCGGCGCCCAAGCTAATTTCGCCGTTTTCCTGACCCTCTTGCAGCCCGGCGATACGATTATGGGTATGGATCTCTCCCACGGGGGTCATCTTACCCACGGTTCCCCCGTTAACGTTTCCGGAAAATGGTTCCGAGTAGTACAGTATGGAGTAAGTCCCGACAGCGAACGCCTTGACTACGATCTCATCCTTGACATCGCTCGCAAGGAAAAACCCAAACTAATTATCTGCGGTTATTCTGCCTACTCGCGCCGGATTGATTTCGAGAAATTCCGCGCCATCGCTGACGCAGTGGGGGCCTACCTGATGGCAGATATTGCCCATATTGCCGGTTTAGTGGCCACTGGTCATCATCCTAATCCCCTACCCCACTGTGATGTGGTCACTACCACCACTCACAAAACCCTGCGCGGTCCTAGGGGGGGGTTAATTATGACCAAAGACGAGGAATTAGGCAAAAAATTCGATAAATCCGTCTTCCCCGGTACCCAAGGCGGACCCCTAGAACACGTGATTGCGGCGAAAGCTGTGGCTTTTGGGGAGGCCCTGAAACCGGAGTTTAAAATCTATTCGGGCCAAGTAATCGCTAATGCCCAAGCTTTAGCCGGTCAGTTGAAGGCTAGAGGGATTAAAATTGTCACTGATGGTACGGATAATCACTTGATGTTACTCGATTTAAGATCCGTGGGCATGACCGGGAAAGAGGCCGATCGCTTAGTGAGTACCATTAATATTACCGCTAATAAAAACACTGTTCCCTTCGATCCCGAGTCTCCCTTTGTTACCAGTGGTCTGCGCTTGGGTTCCCCGGCTATGACCACCAGAGGACTAGGAGAAACGGAATTTATCGAGATTGGCAACATTATCGCCGATATTCTCCTTAATCCCGGTGATGAAGCCCTGAGAACTGCTTGCCGTCAACGGGTAGGGAAACTCTGTGAAAGCTTCCCCCTCTATCCCCATCTCCATATTTCCGTCCCCGCCTTGGCCTAAAACGAGAGATAATAAAAATTCATAATTGGCGATTGCCTGTCAGTTGCCAATTGTGAATTAAATCGCCCCCCAATTCCCATGTCTGGAGATTTATACTATCTAATTGCTTTTCTGATCGCCCATACCGTGGTACTTTGGAGTACCCCCCTCGTCAGAACCGTCGGACTGAAAAGCGGTTACGTCGATAAACCCAACGAAAGGAAGGTCCATGAAAAGCCTATGGTTCGACTGGGGGGAGTTTCGATTTTTGTCGGCGCTTTAACTGCCCTCCTGATCGTTTGGTGGTTGGGAGGGTTTGCAGGTTTAAACAGCGATCGAGAATGGGAAGTGTGGGGCGTAACCCTAGGCGGTTTGGGCTTTTTCCTCATCGGTCTAGCGGATGATCTTTTTAATCTTTCGCCGCTCAATCGTCTGGTAATGCAGTTTAGCGTCGCTTTTCTAGCTTGGCAAGCCGGGGTAAGGATCGATTTCCTCTCTATTCCCTTCGGCGATTTATTACAAATTCATTGGCTAAGTTTACCAGTTACTCTCCTCTGGTTAGTAGGGATGGCTAACGCAATTAACTGGATTGACGGTTTAGATGGATTAGCGGCGGGGGTTTCGGGTATATCTGCCGTGGTGATTTTGATTGTAACTTTGGTGATGGGACAACCGGCGGCCGCTATTATCGCCGCTGCTTTGGCGGGTGGGGCCCTGGGTTTTCTGCGTTACAATTTTAACCCCGCCCAAATTTTTATGGGGGATGGTGGGGCCTATTTTATGGGTTTTACCCTCGCGGGTGTGGCGGTGATTGGATTGGCTAAAACTACTGCTGTGACTACTGTTGCCGTTACCGCCGTCCTATTACCCTATCTCATCCTCGCGGTTCCTCTCCTCGATATGTCCACGGTGATTATTTCCCGTCTCAAACGCGGAAAATCCCCTTTTGTGGCTGATAAACGTCATTTACATCATCGTTTACTAAAAGCGGGTATCTCTCACCGTCTGACAGTATTATTTATCTACGCTCTAACTCTCTGGGTGGGCAGTTTAGCCCTCGGTTTCTCCAATGTTCCCAGTGGTTGGGGTTTTGCCTTTGGTGCAACTCTCCTCCTCGGTTACGTCGGTTGGCAAGTCTGGCGCAATCGTGGCAGTGAACCGTAAGCCATCTTAAACTAGAAAAAAGATTAATAATTAAGATAGCGGCAGGATAACTCTGGGAGTTTAGCAAATGTCTAACGAAACCGTAACTTATTCCCTTGAAACGGTCCTCAAGGAAATCAAAGACAGCATCAAGGAAGTCAACCACAAAGCTGATAGAATCGAGCAACGTCTGACAAAATTAGAAATCGGACAGGCAGAACTTAAAGGAGAAATTAAAGCTTTAGATGAGCGACTAAGCACAAAAATTGACGGATTGACCGCTAGAGTTGCCTATCAAGAGTTTACTAATCGAGGCATTTTGATCGCCCTTGTTGTTGCTATTTTAGGAGGAGCAGCTAAACTTTTTGGATTTATTGGCAACCCCTAGAAGTTGCCCTTAGCATCATAAATTTTTCCTATCTTATTTGGCTCTTCGGTAATTGTTATGCAATGGACGGGGGTTATAAGGGATGGAACCCTTATATAGAAAGGCATTTAGCGATTTTTGTCAATTGTTTTTTATCTAGAGCGAACTAATCAATTAAGTCTCTTGCCAGATAAGGATTTAGTCGATTTATGCCCCCCTATCGAACCAT
>NZ_JAPZQJ010000051.1:0-10688 GCF_027530405.1 Microcystis sp. LE19-41.2A
ACCAGATATGGGAGTGATCAGGGGGAAATTCAGGGACTTTTTCCCTGAAAATTAGGTAATTGACCCCCTCAAAATCGGTAAAACCCCACACCCCACACCCCACACCCTACACCCTGCCCCTAGGAAAAACTTTTTCAGCAGACCCTACTTATTTAACGATTTGCGTTGAATTTTCGTTTTTTTGCCAGTATTCTCGCCAAGAAAGTCCAGAAATCTATCTCTATAGGCCCAATTTCGCCGCTAAAGCGATCGCTACTGGGAAAATGCGATGTTCTTGCACTTGAATGCGTTCGTGGAGACTGGCCGCGGTATCATCCGGGAGAATGGGAACCACTGCTTGCATTAAAATTGGGCCACTATCTACCTCTGCGCGAGCGATATGCACAGTACATCCGGTCACTTTTACCCCTGCCGCTAAAGCTTGTTCCACGGCACGCACACCCTTAAAACTGGGTAGTAAACTAGGATGAATATTGATCACGCGATCGGGAAAAGCATCCAGTAACACTGGGGTGACAATTCGCATCCAGCCCGCCATAATTACCCATTTTACCCCGTATTCTTGGAAAGTTTCGACTATTGCCCGATCGAGTTCTTCTCTGGGTTTAAATTGACGATGATCGAGGAAAATCGCGGGGATATTGTAGTGAGCGGCTTTTTCTTTTACCTTGGCATCGGGATTATTGTAGATGAGGACAGAAATCCGGGCATTAAGTTGTTTTTTAGCGATCGCTGCCGCCAAAACCGCAAAATTGGAACCACTACCAGAAGCCATCACTCCTAAAGAGAGGGTTTCCTCTAGGGGAATATCGGCCAAACTGAGATCGGGAGAAATTAAACTGGGGGAAATTGTCATCATATTTTATAAGCGAGTTCGAGTGCATTGCAAAAGCTATTGAGGCGATTCAGCAAAGCATTATATAGCAATTCCCATAGTTGTGAGGTACAGAGTCTTAGGTTTTGAGGAGTCAGGAGTCAGGAGTTAAGATTTTGGTGTACCTCATGAGATTGGGAAACGCTATAGTAAGAATAAGCATCATCCCGTTCCTCTTGGAGATAGGCATACAAGGTTAGCTCTGGCTCTGCAGCTAGGTGATTTTTAGGGATATCGAAACCGACTTCCGTTAGGCGCGTCGCTGCGATCGCAACTAGCAACGCCCCAATGGTATTAGACTCACCATTGTGAAGATCCCTCAGTCCGGGTAAGATGATCTCGGCCCCTGGCAACTCATTGAGATTCATGATTGTTTCTCCTCTGGTGGACATTGAAAACGTTCAATAAAGTTCTCGACTCTGCTTCTCAGAACATCAGGGTTAAGGGAGGGTGAATCGAAAAAATCCCCATACCCCTATCTCCCCTATCCCCGTTGTTTCAAACCGGTTTCAATAGCGGCAATTACTGTTTCTATGACTTTAACGCGGGCGAAATACTTATCATTTGCCGCTACAATCGTCCAGGGGGCGACGGGGGTGCTAGTACGAGCTACCATGTGATTAACTGCAACATGGTAGAGGGGCTGTTTTTCTCGATTGCGCCAATCTTCATCGGTGAGTTTATGCTGACGATAGGGGTTAGTTTGGCGCTCGTTGAAACGATTTAACTGTTCCTCGGGGCTAATATGTAACCAGAATTTGACTAAAACACAGCCTGAATGGGTTAATTGGGCCTCAAATTCGTTAATTTCTTGATATGCCCGCCGCCAGTCCATATCTTTAGCGAATCCTTCCACTCTCTCCACCAAAATCCGTCCATACCAACTGCGATCGAATATACCGATAGTTTTGGCTGCGGGCAATTTCCGCCAGAAGCGCCAGAGGTAATGATAGCGGTGTTCTTCCTCCGTCGGGGCAGCAAAGGCAATCACTTGATAACTGCGAGGATCGAGGGTATCGGTTAAGCGTTTGATCGCCCCTCCCTTACCGGCGGCATCCCACCCTTCAAAGAGGACTAAAACGGGGATATTTGCCTGAAAAATCTCTAATTGCAGTTTTCTTAATTCTACCTGTGCCTGACGCAAACGGATTTTATAGTCTTCTTTTTCCAATTTGGCACTTAAGTCCACTCTCCCCAGATAATCGGGTTCCGTGGGCAGTAATTGGGCTTGGGGTGGTAGATTGACAGGGGGTTCGATCGGTAATTGGCGCTGATCCAAGGCTTGAGCGATCGTACCGACTAATTGGGAGAGAACTTTTACCCGGGCCCAACGTTGACAGTTGCCCTCCACCAATGTCCAAGGGGCGGCCCCCGTGCTAGTGTAGGTAATCATTTCCTCGGCTAAACTGGCATACTCATCATAACGTTTGGCCTGTTGCCAATCTTCCGGACGCACGCGCCAAGATTCTAGTTCATTTTCGGCGTATTCTTTGATGCGTGACTTTAATTCCTTTTGACTGAGGTGAATCCAGAATTTAGCGATTGCGACCCGATCATCAGATAATTGTCGCTCAAAGGTGTTGATATCGCGCATGACTAGGGGAATCTGGGAGGAGGGCAATTTATTTAAGAGTCGATCCTCTAGTAGATGGGTGTACCAACTGTGATAAAAAATGCCGATACTACCTTTTGCTGGCAGTTTTTGCCAAAATCGCCACAAAAACGGGTAACTTTCCTCTTGGGGGGAAGGGGTTAAAATTGGATGGACGGTAAAACCGCGAGGATCCATATAGTTAACCATTTTTTTGACTAAAGTTCCTTTCCCTGCCGCCGCCCAACCTTCCAAAACCACCACCACGGGTAATTTACATTCCCAACAGGACTTCTGTAGCGATCGCAGTTGTTCCATTAAATCTTTAATTTGTGATTGATAAGTTTCTTTGTCAAGGGAAAGAGATAGATCGAGGGGACTTAACATGATGGTCAAATAAAAGGAAAATTAGGGTATAAAGTTATAGACAAGTCAATTTCAAATAGGTATGATCGCGTGTCTCAAGTTAAACCTACCATTCTCGTTACTGGCGGTGCGGGTTATATTGGTTCCCATGCAGTTCTAGCGCTCAAAAATGCCGGTTATCCCGTCATCGTACTCGATAATTTATCCTACGGTCACGCCGAAATCATTAAGGATATATTAAAAGTTGAGTTAATTGTCGGTGATACTAGGGATCGATCGCTGCTGGATAATTTATTTGCCAGTCGTGATATTGCCGCCGTCATGCACTTTGCCGCTTTTATTGCCGTGGGGGAATCGGTGCAGCAACCGGCTATTTACTATCAAAATAATGTTAGTGGTAGTCTGACTCTTTTGCAAGCGATGATCGCCGCCGATGTGAAGAAATTTGTTTTTTCTTCTACCTGTGCTATTTATGGAATGCCGAAAGAAATTCCGATGACGGAAAATCATCCCCATCATCCCCTCAGTCCCTACGCTGCCAGTAAGGAAATGGTGGAACAAATTCTTCGGGATTTTGATCCGGCCTACGGTTTAAAATCGGTGGCTTTCCGTTATTTTAATGCTTCAGGAGCCGACCCCAGTGGTTTATTAGGGGAAGATCACCAACCGGAAACCCATTTAATTCCCCTGGCTTTATTAACTGCCCTGAAAAAACGGGATTCCCTGTCAATTTTCGGCACGGATTATGATACTCCCGATGGCACTGCTGTTCGCGATTATATCCATGTCAATGATTTGGCACAGGCTCACGTTTTAGGCTTAGAATATCTCTTAAATGGGGGCGAAAGTAATGTGTTTAATTTGGGCAATGGTAACGGTTTTTCCGTGCGTGAAGTGATTGAAACAGCGCGAGCGGTAACTGGTTTAGATATTCCCGTCATCGAAAGTCCCAGAAGGGCCGGCGATGCCCCCATTTTAATCGGCAGTAGTGATAAAGCTAAACAGGTTCTCGGTTGGCATCCCCAATATGCCGATCTCAAGGTAATAGTTGAACACGCCTGGAATTGGCATCAAAAAAGACACGCTTAACAGCGATCGAGTGCTAAACTTTAATCTTATAAGATTGAACAGTTCTAAGTAAGTGGTTTCAATTAAATTGAAGATAGATTTTGTCTTTGATCCCCCCTGCCCCCCTTGATAAGGGGGGTGCCGATAGAACGTAGGTTGGGTTGAAGCATGAAACCCAACGCCCGATTATGTTACGCTACCCCTAACCCATCCTACAAATAATTGTGCCTCCCTACTTAGAGGCTGATAGTTTACCGCTATAAGCTTCTCTAGAATCCTCTCGAATACAATGGTATGAATAACAAAATAATCTTAACATTTATAGGCTTGACTTTTTTAGCAAGTTGTGCTGATAGTAAACAGTTTCAATGTCAAAAAATCTATCGCATTGCCAACGAAGTGGCCCAAGAAACCAAATCCTTAACCAAGGGTCAAGGGACAGAAATTGACCAAAAAAGTTGGCTATTAGCCGCCGATAAAATCGAACAGGCCGCAGAAAATATGAAAAAATTAGCAGTGAAGGATCCTGAACTAGAGAAATATAAGACCGCTTTCGCTCAAGTTTATGAAGATTATGCCACTGCCACTCGTGAAATAATTCAAGTTATCGAAACTCGCAATAAAAACGGGGCAAAATTAGCACAGGAAAAGGTAAGAAAAGCCGGCCAATTAGAAAAAGAAACTGGCGAAGCTTTTAATACCTATTGTCAAGCACAGTAAGGCACTATTAGCACAGCTATTGTGGTGGGTTACTGAATCTTGACTTTTTACCCCAAAAATATAAGGTCTAATTGCCTATATTGTGGTGCGGTAGCGATAGCGTAACGCACCCTACGGATTAGGGTTTAATTGCGTACAAAGTGCCGACATTTTTACTGCGAGGCATCCTGGAAAAGATGATAAAACCGAAGTCTTGCAGATGTTTGACTAAAGCATCGGGGCCCTTTTTATGCCATTCCATCATGACAATTTTAATCTGTCCTAATTGACCAGTTGCCGCTAAAGAATCGAGGATTTCGTATTCGGAACCTTCACAATCAATCTTGGCAACTATATCGATGTCGGGATAATCAGAGGTAATACCTTTAAACACATCGGTGAAAGGTTTAAGAATTAAATCGGCTCTAGCTGTTTGTTTCGAGGCAAAAGGTTTTAATTGGTTGTCAATACCAGAAATACCAACACTACCTTTAACATTGTAATCGTATTCTACTTGAATAATTTCATCACGAGCGCCGACTCCATAATCAAAAGCTTTAATCTTTTCCGCTAGATTAGGATTGAGGGCAAAATTTCTTAAAGCTTGGTCGTAGGTAGCCTTAAAAGGTTCGTAACTATAGACAGCTTTCACATTAGCTCGATTGGCAAAAAAGAGACTAGCAAAACCCGTATTCATGCCAATATCGATCGCTACACAGGGCTTATCATAGAGGAAATTATATACACCTAAAAGGAAAATTTCATGGGCGATATCTAAATCCTGTCCCGTCTCGATAATTAACTTAACTCCATCGATCTCGATAATTAATTCCTGTTGCTCATCGATATAAAATTTACAATCAGCCAGAGCTTTTAAGGCGTTAGCTTTGTTAAAAACTTTACTACCCAAGAGGAAATCCTGCTTATTTTTGCTTAAACTGATCCCTAGTGGTTTGTAAAAAAGTTGACCAGATTTAGCATCATATGCCACATAATTAGGATTAATATTATGCTCTGCCAACTGACTAGACCAATATTGATCGGCAATATGGGGATAAGTCTTAAATTGTCGATAGCGTTTATGTGCATCTAACAGTTTTTGATAAAGCATTGCTTGTCTAGCCTCGATTTTTTAGGATGGATGAAGGTAATTTTATGGACAAGTCTGACAAAGTTTGATAGGCTTGTCAAGAAAATCCCTCGTCTCTGAGCATCAGAAGTCAGGAAACCCATCTCAAACAAGGTAACACAGACCATCAGGAGTTAACACGCCTTGAATTACTCTGATTTTATATTTTGGTGGATATTAATCCTTTTTAGCGTTCCTTTCCTAACGGCGCGCTACCTGGCGAAGTCCTTCAATCTCTGGCGAGGTGTTTTTGATGGAGTCGGATTGGCGGCGCTGTCCCTAATCCTGTTTTATTACGCCAGTCGCACCAGTTTCCTCGTTTTCATCGTCTCCCTAGCCTTTAACTACATTATGGTCTGGCTAGTGCTGAAAATGAGCGGCTGGAAAGCGAATCTCCTAGCCACTATCGTTATCGTCATCGATATTCTCGTCCTCGCCTACTTCAAGTATTTCGGCTTTTTTGTCGAGGAAATCATCGGATTATTCGTTTCTCTCCCCCCTAACTGGAAGGAACTTTCCCCAATTCCCGTGCCTAGCCAAATACCACCGGGGGTATCCTTCTATACCTTCCAGATGGTAGCTTTCGTGGTGGACTCCCTGCGGGAAAAGAAAAAGAAACCCCTAGCCGTCCTCGATTATGTCAATTTTATCTCCTTTTTCCCCCAAATTGTCGCAGGTCCGATCGAGCGTCGCCGGGATTTATTACCACAAATGGAGGGATTTCGCCTCAAATTTACAGGAGAAAACTTCGAGAAGGGTTTGCGTTGGCTTTCCCTCGGTTTATTTATGAAATTTGTCCTCGCCGATAACATTGCGCCCTACATCGAATTAGATAAGATGATCGATAATGCTTGGTATATCTGGTTTGAGGCCTTTTTATTCACCCTGAGAATCTATTTTGACTTCGGTGGTTATAGCTTTATTGCTGTTGGTTTAGCCTATTTTGTCGGGGTTAGATTAGAATTAAACTTTTTAGCCCCCTATACATCCCAAAGTATTAACGAATTTTGGCGACGTTGGCATATTACCCTTAGCACTTGGTTTCGGGATTATGTATTTTTACCCCTGATGGGTTCCAATAAAAATTGGGCGCCTTTTTATCTATTCATTACCTTTACTCTTTCAGGTTTCTGGCACGGTGCAGCTTGGAATTTTATCTTTTGGGGTGCCTATCACGGGGCATTATTATTATTACTGCGTTATCTGGGCCGACCTTTCTATGCTTTCGTCGGAAAATACGTTTCTCAGCCGCAAATTGTCTCCTGGGCTTTAACGCAATTGGCGGTCATTTTTGGTTGTCTCTTTTTCATGGAGATTAACACCAGAAGATTAATCGGTAAAATGCTAGTTATTGCCAATCCTTTCAATTATTCCTTAGCTAATATCGGGGAAATTTTTAGTTCCTATACTCTCAATCAAGGAGCAGTTTTAAGCGTTGCTTTAGTTCTTGGTATCATTGTTTTAATCCTCGAACATTTGGCTATTGCTCAGAAAAAGTTTGAATATGAACTATTGTTATCCCCTTGGCTGTCTAAAATATTGCTAGGTTTAACTATTCTCCTAGCTTCCACTAATACCGGTGACTTTATTTACTTTGAATTCTGATGAATACTAAATCCTTTAACCCTTTCCCCTGGTTAGCCTCTCTGGGAGTCGCTTGGTCCCTCGGCTTTGTTTATAATGTCATCTACGGCGGCGAATTAAGCTGGTTGCGGATGATGTACGAGGAAAAATCAGCGATCGCAGCCAAGGTCGAAGGACCGCGGCGTTTAATCGTCACGGCGGGATCGGGGGCGCATTATAGCATAAATTCGGAATTAATGGCCAAAGAATTGGGAATTCCCGTGGTTAACTTCGGTTTACAGGGGGATATCGGCTTAAATGTCATTGCCGCTATGATTCTCGAAAAAGCGCGCCAAGGAGACGTAATTCTGCTGATTCCCGAATATCTCATGCTCATGGATGAGGACGGTTTTAATCGCGGCGAAGGACTTTGGGGATCGGCTCCTTTTAGCGTCGCTATTGGTAAACCCGGGTTAGGTGGGATACCTTTAAAAACCATGATCGAGGATACTTGGTTATTAGGTATTCCGGGGATGCGTCCAGTTACTAAATCCACGGTTGATTTATTCACCAAAGGCAGAATGACGGGTTATCTTTCCGATCCAATGACTAATACAGGTGATCCGACTATAGTTAAGGAAAGAACGGGGAAATGGTGGCAAATGACCTTTGATACTGCTGCTTCTCCTCACTCGATTAAAGCTATTGAAAAACTCAAGAAAGATTTAGAAGCAAAAGGGGCGACTTTAGTGGTTTCTTTGCCCTGGGTTTATGCCAAAAATGATGGTAAAACCGTTGCTAATATTCGCAAATCTGCCGAAGAATTAAGTCGGGTTGTGCCAACAATTTATGACCCAAAAGACTTGAATATTAAGACCGATTCTACTATTTTTGCTGACACTCACTATCATCTTTTGCCCCCGGCGAGAATTATTCGTTCAGAACAATTAGTTTCGGAACTGAAACCCATCTTAAACACAACTGAGAATAAAAATCCATGAATAAACCTATAACTAAGATTTGCATTCTGGGAGGTGGTTTTGGAGGGTTATACACGGCACTCGATCTGAGTCGATTAACAGCAGTAAAATCAGGTCAATGGCAAATAACTTTAGTCGAACCAAAAAACCATTTTCTCTTTACTCCCCTTCTCTATGAACTAATTACAGGAGAATTGCAACGCTGGGAAATTGCCCCCTCCTACCGTCAATTATTAACAGGAACTAAGGTTAATTTAAAAACTCAAAAAGCCAGTAATATTGACTTAAACAATCATCGAGTATATTTAGAAAATGAGGAAGTTATAGATTATGATTACCTCGTTTTAGCGGTGGGAGTGCGGAATCGTTGGCCGGCTATACCGGGGTTAGCCGATTATGGGCTGACTTTTCGGAGTTTAGAGGATGTGGAAAAATTACAAACGGCAATTCATGAATTAGAAACTCAAGGAAAATCCTCAATTAATTTAGCAATTATTGGCGGCGGTCCCAATGGGGTAGAATTAGCCTGTAAGGTAGCTGATCGCTTAGGAAAAAAAGGCCAAGTTCATCTAGTGGAAAGGAACGAGGAAATACTGCAAAACTTCCCTAAATCGGTGCGTATTGCTTCCTATCGTTCCCTTTTAGCCAAGAATGTTAGTCTCTATTTAAACACGGGATTAAAGGAAGTTACCGCTAATTCCATAACCGTATTTAAAGATAATACAAATGAAGTTATCCCCATTGATTTATTATTGTGGACAGCAGGAACCCAAGCACAAGATTGGATCAATAATTTAGATTGTCAGAAAACAGCACAAGGCAAATTATTAACCCGTTCCAGTTTACAATTAATCGACTATCCCGAAGTTTTTGCCCTTGGGGATCTAGCCGAAATTTATCCTAATAAACAGGTAATTCCTGCCACAGCACAGGCAGCCTATCAAGCAGCCAGTGTAGTAGCCAAAAATATCTCGGCAGTGATCAGAAAAAAATCGCTCAAACCCTATTATTATCTCCATTTAGGTGATATGTTAACCTTGGGTAAACAATCAGCCCTTGTCTCCAGTTTTGGCCTTAATATTAGTGGTAGATTAGCCGATATAATGCGTCGATTTGTCTATATACTGCGTTTACCCAGCAAACGCCATCAATTGAAAGTGTTTCAACATTGGGCAAAAAAAATTCTTCTCCGACTCCGTTATTCACAGGTGTTATCTAATACTAAATCCGTTGAGTATAGGCTACATATCAGGAGAGGAAAAAGGCAAAAGGGAGAATAAATAATCAGTTTTTATAGCGTTTCCTGTTCACAAGAGGTACATTATCGATGTTAAAAAGCTTAATCAGCAAAGGTTTAAATGTGCCACACAGGTGTGAGAACCGCCATAGAACGAAGCAATAAAAACTAATTAGAGGAGCTGAAGTAGTTGCAAAGACTCAATATCTCTACGGTCTAACGTTCTGGTTGAGCGGCAGCAGATCGACCATAGCGATCAACGAAAAGCCTCTCAACTGTCCGCTCCAACCGGGTGGTTAGCCCTTACACAATTGGCTACAATAGCCCTAGACAAGCTACGAGAGAAAAGTATGCCTGAATTAAAAATTAGCATTAGTGAGGCTGCTCACAAAACGCTGTTAGCACTCGTTGACTCCTCTGGGGATACGCTCCCAACAGTATTAGACAAAGCCATCGAAAATTATCGCAGATATGTTTTTCTAGTTCAAGCGAATGAAGCCTTCGCCGCCTTAAGGAAGAATGAGACTTTATGGCAAGAGGAAATTTCTGAAAGGCAGACATGGGAGCAAACTCTCGCTGATGGAGTAGAAGGGTAGTGGCAGAAATTACCAGAGGAGAAATATGGCTAGCAGACCTTAATCCAGTAAGGGGGCATGAACAGGCTGGTAAGCGTCCATGTTTAGTGATTTCAGCAGACCTGTTTAATCAGGGTGCATCTGGCTTAGTTGTTGTTTTGCCAGTAACTTCTAAAGACAAAGGAATCCCTTTTCACCTAAAAGTGGAACCCCCAGAGGGAGGAGTGAAAATGCCAAGTTTTATCAAGTGCGAGGACGTAAGATCAATCTCAGTAGAACGACTTGAGAAGCGATGGGGAACTGTATCCTCAGAAACCCTGGCATTGGTTGAAGACAGACTGAGAATCTTAATGGGACTGTATTGACATCCTCGCCGCCGTAAAACGGACGGCGATTCCCAAACCTCACGATTTGGGTTTCTGCTTCTTTCCCGAAGGATTTTTCGCACCTGCCGCCCCAGTTTTACTCTGTTCTGGTCTTATGGTCGCTCTACAGACTGACACCGCAAGCCCTGCGGCCAAAATATTTTTACTGGCGTTAATATCTCGGTCATGGTGAGTCCCACAGTCTGGACAGTCCCATTCTCGAACATTTAACGGCATTTTC
>NZ_JAPZQJ010000183.1:0-7290 GCF_027530405.1 Microcystis sp. LE19-41.2A
TGAGGGGGTCAATTACCTAATTTTCAGGGAAAAAGTCCCTGAATTTCCCCCTGATCACTCCCATATCTGGTACTTTTTGAGGGGAAAAAAGTCCAAAAGTCTTATCCAACAAGGTTTTTAGATTTATTCAGCAAGCCCTAATTAGGGTTTGCCCTGACCTTACACGATCGAGTGCTGTCTTTCAGCTATGTTTATTGTTCCCTAGGGCAGTTGGGAACTAACAGCGATCGCTAAATTTCTGTTTTTTGATCGCAATTTACAGCCTTTCCCATAAACATAAAGTATAACCTAATTTGGTATTGACGAACAGCTACCCAAAAGGAAAACTTCCTACAGGTTTGACAAATAGAATTAAGTGCTTGATAATCTCGGTTTTTAGGCAAAGGGAGACAGATCTACCCCTATCCCTAGAGACATAAAAGTGCGATGTCAAAAAAGAATTGTAATCATACCAAACCGGGGACTTTGCGATAGATAGAAGCGAGCGATCCCCGGAATCCTACACTGGTGAATTCTACCGCATCCCCGGCTTCATAGATCTGTTCTTTCCAGATTCCAGAATCCTCGCGACGGTGACATTCAATTTTCCTCTGGTTTTGATGGATAAGAATGTATTCTTTTAAGGTGGGACAGGTTTGATAATCGCTAAATTTATCACCCCTATCAAAGGATTCCGTAGATTTCGATAATACTTCAATAATCAGAACGGGATAGAGAATAAAATCATCGGTATTGTTAATCTCTCTCTCGTCACAAACCACCGCAATATCGGGATAATAATAACAATTTGCCTCCTCTAACCGGACTTTGATATCGGAAGTGAGAACAAGACAGGGACTATCATCGAGATGGATATTCAATAAAGTAGCTAGATTGGTATTTAAGACAATATGCGGCTTTTTTGCCCCTACCATTGCATAAATCCGTCCTTTTCGGTACTCGTGCTTGATCGGACTGACTCTTTCCCCTTCTAGATACACTTCTGGAGAGACATAAAAAAAATTAGGATTCGTCACCATGGTCCTCATGCTCCCTATTCTCGAATAACTAAATTATAGCCTTTGGGAATCATTGCTCTTGGACTCAATCTCGCTAGACTTATAGATCAATGATTGTCACTTGTAATATTTGTATTACAGTTATGTGACAGAATAGAGATAACGACTCTCAAAGGGACGTTATTTAGGAATGAATCCCGAAAACGATTGATAGCCATAGGTTTGCCAGAATGTCCAACGCTAAAAGTTACAAAGATACCGTTAATTTGCCTCAAACTGACTTTGATATGCGAGCAAATGCCAGTAAACGTGAGCCAGAAATCCAGAAATTCTGGCAAGATGAGCAAATATATGAGAAATTAGCGCAAAATAACCCCAAAGAATTATTTATTCTCCACGATGGACCCCCCTACGCTAACGGGTCCCTGCATATCGGTCATGCTTTAAATAAAATTCTCAAAGACATTATCAATAAATATAAACTGCTGCAAGGCTACAAAGTGCGCTATGTGCCGGGTTGGGATTGTCACGGGTTGCCGATCGAACTAAAGGTTTTACAAAGTCTCAAAAGCTCAGAAAAAGAGGGTCTAACCCCTTTGAAATTACGTCAGAAAGCCCACGATTTTGCCCTTCAAACGCAAAAAGAACAGTGTGAAGGTTTCAAAAGGTATGGAGTCTGGGGAGACTGGGAAAATCCCTATTTAACCCTAAAACCTGAATACGAGGCCGCTCAAATTGCCGTATTCGGAAAAATGGCCCTAAAAGGTTATATTTATCGGGGACTAAAACCAGTTCACTGGAGTCCTAGTTCTCAAACCGCTTTAGCTGAGGCCGAATTAGAATATCCCGAAGGTCACACTTCCAGGAGTGTCTATGTTGCTTTTCCGATTACGTCAGTTTCAACCCCGGTTTTAAGGCCATTTTTGCCTAATTTATCCGTCGCTATCTGGACGACTACCCCCTGGACTTTACCCGGGAATTTGGCCGTCGCATTAAACCCAGAATTAAACTATTCAGTGGTGGAAACTAGCGAGTCTAATTATCTAATCGTAGCGACGGATTTAGTCGAAAAATTGGCCGACACTTTTAACAGGACTTTGACGATTAAAGCAACGGTTAAAGGTCTGGAATTAGAACATACTAAATATCGTCATCCTTTGTTTGACAGAGAAAGTGCGATTCTCATCGGTGGGGATTATGTCACCACTGATTCCGGCACTGGATTAGTTCACACGGCCCCCGGCCATGGTCAGGAAGATTATATCGTCGGTCAACGTTACGGTTTACCGATACTTTCTCCCGTGGATGATAAGGGAAATTTCACCGCAGAAGCGGGACAATTTGCGGGTTTAAATGTCTTGAAAGATGCTAATGAAGCAATCATTTTAGCACTGACAGAAAAGGGTGCCTTACTCAAAGAAGAAGCATATCAGCATAAATATCCCTACGATTGGAGAACCAAAAAACCGACAATTTTCCGCGCAACAGAACAATGGTTTGCTTCCGTGGAAGGATTCCGGGAATTAGCTTTAGAAGCAATTGATTCGGTGCGTTGGATTCCTGCAACGGGTAAGAATCGCATCACTTCTATGGTTAGTGAAAGAAGCGATTGGTGTATCTCTCGTCAGCGCAGTTGGGGGGTTCCTATTCCTGTTTTTTATGACGAAGAAACGAATGAACCTCTGTTAACGGAGGAGACGATTAATCACGTTCAAGCTATCTTCGCAGTCAAGGGTTCTAATGCTTGGTGGGAGTTATCCGTAGAGGAATTGTTACCTCCCAGTTATCGCAATAATGGTCGCAGTTATCGCAAGGGAATGGATACTATGGATGTGTGGTTTGATTCTGGTTCTAGTTGGAATGCGGTGGCTAATGCTCGACCAGAATTAAGTTATCCTGCGGATATGTATCTAGAAGGATCGGATCAGCATCGGGGATGGTTTCAATCGAGTTTATTAACCAGTGTCGCTGCTAATGGTATTGCTCCCTATAAAACGGTGTTAACTCACGGTTTTGTTTTGGATGAACAGGGACGAAAAATGAGTAAATCTCTGGGGAATGTCATCGATCCCAATGTGATCATTAATGGTGGTAAAGACCAGAAAAAAGAACCCGCTTATGGGGTGGATGTGATTCGGTTATGGGTGTCCTCGGTGGACTATACCAATGATGTGAATATCGGTCAAAATATTCTTAAACAGTTGGTAGATATCCGTAATAAAATCCGTAACACTGCCAGGTTTTTACTGGGGAGTTTAAATGATTTTGATCCCGTTAAAGATGCGGTAGCTTATGAAGAGCTACCGGAGATTGATCGCTATATGTTACATCGTATCTCGGAGGTGTTTACGGAAGTAACGGCAGCTTTTGAAAGTTTCCAATTTTTCCGCTTTTTCCAGACGGTACAGAATTTTTGTGTTGTCGATTTATCTAACTTTTATATCGACATCGCTAAGGATCGTTTATATATTTCTGATCCTAATTCTTTCCGTCGTCGCAGTTGTCAAACAGTCTATGCTATTGCTTTAGAAAATCTCGCTAAAGCGATCGCTCCTGTCCTCTCTCATCTAGCGGAAGATATCTGGCAATTTCTCCCCTACAAAACTCCTTATTTATCGGTATTTGAGTCAGGATGGCTAAACATCGATCCTGCTTGGAATAATCGCGAATTGGCCGATAAATGGGCGAAATTCCGGCAGCTACGCACCGAAGTTAATAAGGTGATGGAAACTGCCAGAAATGATAAAGCGATCGGTGCTTCTTTAGAGGCAAAAGTTTTACTTTATGTTCCCGATGAAACCTTACAACAGGAGTTGGAATTATTCAACAATTGTGAGAGTTTAACGGGGAATAAAGTCGATGAATTGCGTTATCTATTTCTCTCTTCTCAAGTGGAATTAGTTAGTGATATTAGCGCAATTCAAACCGCCGAATATAAAGGAGAATCGGACTTTGTTTCGGTGGGAATTGTCAAAGCGGACGGCGAAAAATGCGATCGCTGTTGGAATTATTCGACTCAAGTGGGAAAATTTGCCGATGATCCCACTATTTGTGAGCGCTGTAATGCCGCTTTAAAAGGAGAGTTCTAAGCTAAATTAAAAGGGTGCTTTATTGTCTAATAAAGTACCCTTGTTTAATCCTCAGCTAAAAAAAAACTTATTCACAGGTATTAACTCTAGCGAATAGATAATTAGGGATGGAAGATTACCAATCA
The DNA here is from genome assembly GCF_027530405.1 of Microcystis sp. LE19-41.2A. Classification (NCBI taxonomy): domain Bacteria; kingdom Bacillati; phylum Cyanobacteriota; class Cyanophyceae; order Chroococcales; family Microcystaceae; genus Microcystis; species Microcystis sp. LE19-41.2A. The sequence goes on from NZ_JAPZQJ010000183.1 coordinate 4,213, forward strand.
GCTTTTTTACAACGTCATCAAGATACAGAAATACTTTGTAAATCTAATAGGAAAATAGCTGCTATGCACTTTGGAGGTATTACGATCGAATGTTTTCTGAAATCTATGATCTTAGCTTCGGTATCCAGTCAAGAATGGAAAACTGATTCCAATAACCCCGGACATACTATAACTAATCCGGGTCACAGTTTGACAACTGCTTTAAAACGTCATAATCGTCTCTATTCGAGAGTTCAAAATTTTCCAGAGGTGAGAAAATGGATTAATATAGTAGAAAAACCTAGTCAAAATTTTATAACTATGGGTTATTCCAGCGGTGAACCAAATGACGATGAATACAAATAGTGGTTATCAGCGTATAAAAGTCTGAAAAGTTGGCTTCATAAACAAGCTACTCAACTTTGAGGAGATAGTTATGTCAGAAACTTGGTTAAGATCACTGAAACAAAATTGATGATTTTAATTGGCTTAGTAAATTAAATCTAATTAACCCTTTTCAACGGTAAAAAAATATCCATCCTGATATACTTGATCGCAAGTCCATTTCCCAGAGCCAAAATAAAGCGATTGCTTTTCTGAGCGGGTGCATTAACAAAGTATAGTGGGTCTGACAGCATTTCTCCTAATTTAGACTGCCTATCGGAAATTTTAGTACAAATGCTCGGACTGGCAACTCTGGCACTCCCATGCAGTCTTAACGAGTAATCTGGATAGTCAGCAGTCCATTACGGTCATTTCCTTGTCACCCCGTCAGAGTTAAGAGCAAAGCACGGACAGAAGCGAAGTTTGACCCGACGATTGGCTAATGGTATCGATAAACATCTTCAATGCTGCTTTTGAGAAGGAGACGGGTTGCTAAAGCCTCTATAATAAGTACCCATAGAGATGCCGACAACTTCCCCTGTCGATAGCGAATAAGGAGAAAAAAAACCCAGTGTTTGTCCTCAAAGGTTACGAGTATTTTCTAGGATTTCTGCTCGCTTGCAGTTTAGTACCAATCCTATCCCTAACTGCCTCCAAAGTCCTGCGGCCTAGTGGTGGCGGTCCAGAAAGACGTACCACCTATGAATCGGGGATGGAACCGATCGGCGGTGCTTGGATTCAGTTTAACATTCGTTATTATATGTTTGCCCTCGTTTTCGTGGTTTTTGACGTGGAAACCGTCTTTCTCTACCCTTGGGCAGTAGCTTTCAATCAATTGGGCCTATTAGCTTTTGTAGAAGCATTGATCTTTATTGCTATCCTTGTGGTTGCTCTCGTCTATGCTTGGCGGAAAGGAGCCTTAGAATGGTCATAAAGGCCATAATTTTCCTTATTTTTGACTTTTCATGAGAGGATAACCGGATGAGTCCCAACCCTACCAGCGAATTTAAGCAAATTATCGAACAACAAAGCGAAAAAATCCTCAATCCCATCGAACGCACCAAAGTTACCCAGGATTTATCGGAAAATGTCATCCTTACCACCGTTGATGACCTGTATAACTGGGCGCGTTTGTCAAGTCTTTGGCCGATGCTATACGGTACAGCTTGCTGTTTTATCGAGTTTGCAGCCTTGATTGGTTCCCGTTTTGATTTCGATCGCTTTGGTTTAGTTCCCCGTTCTAGTCCCCGGCAAGCCGATTTAATCATCACTGCCGGTACAATCACCATGAAAATGGCCCCCGCTTTGGTGCGTCTGTACGAAGAAATGCCAGAACCTAAATATGTGATCGCCATGGGTGCCTGTACGATTACGGGGGGAATGTTCAGCAGTGACTCCACCACCGCAGTCAGAGGGGTAGATAAACTTATCCCCGTGGATGTCTATATACCCGGTTGTCCCCCCCGTCCAGAAGCGATTATCGACGCGATTATTAAACTGCGGAAAAAAGTCGCTAACGAATCTATTCAAGAACGTGGGACTGTCCTCCAGCAAACCAATCGTTATTACAGCACCACCCACAAAATGCAGGCCACAGAACCGATTCTCACAGGTAAATATCTACAATCGGCCACCCGTCAAGCACCCCCGAAAGAGTTACTAGAAGCCACTGGTATGCCTGTTCCCCCCGCTCTTTTGACCACGAAACAAAAGGAAGAAATCTAAATGACTGAAGAAACGACAGCTATTGTGCAAGCTGGCCCCACTTCGATTTGGTTAAGCGAAAATGGTTTTGAGCATCAAGCTTTAGAAGCTGACCATAGTGGTGTGGAATTGATTAAAGTAGAACCAGACTTTTTAATTCCTCTGGCCACTGCTTTATACGCTTATGGTTTTAATTATCTCCAATGTCAGGGCGCTTACGATTTGGGACCAGGGAAAGAATTGGTTAGTTTCTATCATCTGGTCAAAGTAACCGATAATGTCGATAGTCCCGTGGAAGTGCGCTTAAAAGTCTTTCTTCCTCGAGATAATCCCCGGGTTGCTTCGGTTTACTGGATTTGGAAAGCGGCTGACTGGCAAGAACGAGAAAGTTATGATATGTTCGGCATTATTTATGAAGGACATCCCCACCTGAAACGGATTTTAATGCCGGAAGATTGGGTCGGTTGGCCTCTACGCAAAGACTACGTTTCTCCCGAATTCTACGAACTACAGGACGCTTACTAAGTCGAGAATTTAATCACTAAGTAGGGTTTGCTGAAAAAGTTTGTTGGTGGGGTTAGGAGTCAGTAGCCGGTCGTCAGGAGCCGGTCGTTTCAGGCTTTGTTGCCCTCTCTTTACGTACTAATTTTGTACTATAAGGAGAATAATGCAAGGTTTTTGAGGGGCCCAATCCGATTTTCTAGCACTAACATCGGATTTTAACAGGTCAAAAGCCTTATTTTAAAAGGGTTTTACCATTATTCAGCAGACCCTAAGTAGGGAGGCAAAATTATTTGTAGGATGGGTTAGCGGTAGCGTAACATAATCAGGCGTTGGGTTTCATGCTTCAACCCAACCTACGTTCATCTTATAAGTACCTAGGCAAAATTAATTACATACTCGCCTCCAAAATTGTCCAGCACTTTTTTAACGTAAGCGAGGAGGCTCTTTCGGTCTTTATAGGCGCTAAATTCAATCCATTCATATTTTAAAAATCTCCATAATATTTCA
>NZ_JAPZQJ010000370.1:0-9362 GCF_027530405.1 Microcystis sp. LE19-41.2A
AAACTAATCCTATTGAAAGATTAAATAATACCTTTCGACAAAGGATTTCTCGGTTGGTGAGAGAGAGTCTATCTTTCTCTAAAAAAATGGAGAATCACGTTGGGGAACCCTTTGGTATTTTATCCATGACTACAATGCACACCTGGCAAAGGATTAAGCCGCCATCACTACTACCGAATCACCACCGAAAACTTCTCAAAGTTAACTGCTAAATAGTATCCAGACTTACTTTTTTGCTGTTATTAGAATTTTGAGCATAGCTTCTATTGCCATATATATGTCTAGGATCAGAGGAGGTTTTGACTTCAATTGAAAAAAAGTCATCAGGTATATAGACAATATCTTTATCAGATATACTGATATCTCCTCTCCAGAAATCGGGATATTTTGCTTTTAGTTCTAAAGGAATTAATTCATGAAGTAGAAAACCCATAATTTGAGGTTTAGGGAAGATATCCCTACCAATTCTAAAACCTTTTGTACCTAACTGAGAATTAAAAATTGATTGCCAAGATGTTAAAACAACATCAACAATTGCATCGGTAGATAGGGGATGTCTTTCCACAAGTCGTTGGGTGATAGATAACCAATTACTAGGAGAGACATCTGCATAGGGAGAATTCATCTATAGTTTTTTTCCGGCGTTATTAGATACAGTAACTAATATTAACGCAACCACCTCCCCCTATCCCAACACCTAATACTAAATTCTGTTTAAAAGGTATAGGAGAGTGGGGAACGCTGGATCAGGGAGCAGGGAAAAACAATCCATAACTTGGGAGTTAATCATAGTATTAAAAACGGATTTGGTATGATTAGCCTTTTTTAAGTTGTTTTCGCAGTTTCAAGGATTGAAACTGCGATCGCCAATAAAAGTAGCAGAGTCCGGCAGTTACCCCCAGACTAAGAATTGTTATCCCCGTGAGAATTTCCCACATCCCCGACTCGGTTACTAATATGTTGTAGTATTGTAATAAGAGGATTTTTTTCCTGAAAAATTGTCATATTTGAGGTTTTGATTATGCCTTATACAAATGAAGAAGGTGGACGCTTAAATAATTTCGCCGCCGAACCGAAAGTTTATCAAGCGGCTCCCCCGACTAAATCGCAACAACGTAATTATCTTGTCTGGGGCGTTGCTGCGATCACACTTGTGGGTGGACTGTTAGCCGTCGCTTTTTACGCATCTCAAGCTGGCTAAAATTTAGTCCCTCGTAGTTGCGATTTAGCCCCTTTCACTCCTATTTAGAGCTAAAATCACAACTACTCCCTATTTTAGGGCTTTTGACCCTGAATTAATGCCACTGCTGACTGAGACTTAGCCGCAGTCCCCTGTTTACCCTGGGATAACGCTAGACGGGCTGCTGCCTCTAAATCAGCGATCGCTTTTTCCCTGTTTCCCAATTTATAATGGGTTAAACCCCGATTGTGGTACGCTTCGGCAAAATTAGCATTGATTTTCAGACTCTCATTGTAGTCCCTTAAAGCCATTTCCTGCTGTCCGGCTCGGTTATAGGCCAAGGCGCGATTATAGAAAATGCGATCCTGTCCTCTAGTTCCCTGTAAACTCAAAGCTTTTGTGTAATCCTCGATCGCTTCTAGGTGTCTTCCCAAGTCATCCTTAGCATTACCGCGATAAATAAAGAAATCAGCAAAATTTCCGTTTAAAGCGATCGCTTTTGTGCAATCTTCCACGGCTGCCTCGTATTTTTTCGTCAGATAATGCACATAACAACGATTACCGAGAGCATTAACATAATTGGGGTTGATTGTCAAGGCCTGGGTATAATCTGCGATCGCTCGCTCGTACTGGCCGAGAACTAATTCCGCATAGCCGCGATTATAGTAAGCATCGGCATCCTTCGGCTCTAATTGTAGAGCTTGAGTAAAATCCGCAATCGCCCCTGAGTAATCCCCTGCGGTTAAACGATCCACACCCCGATTATAAAATTCTACAGCCTTCACGGGGTTAGCGGTAGTTTGAGAGACTAGGGGAGAGATAGTCAGTAAAAAAGTCGCTATAGCCATAATAATTGTCAATTTTTTCTTAATTTTCATAATCCCTTCACCTAAACAATTCAAGGTAAAATTAAACAGCCCTACTCACAGGTCAAAATATCATGATTAAATCTCTTTTGGCGACTTTCCTCCTAATTACCACCCTCCTCTTAACCGGTTGTGCAACTCCCATCGCTGGACTGCAAGGATACACCAGTGGCAGCCAAGGCTATCAATTTTTATATCCTAAGGGTTGGACGCAGGTGGATGTGAAAAAAGTTGCAGGAGTAGATGTGGTTTTTCATGACCTGATCGAAACTAGCGAAAATTTAAGCGTTATTATTAACCCCGTCCCCGACAATAAAACCTTAACAGATTTAGGTACTCCCTCGGAAGTGGGCTATCGTCTCCTGAAAAATAACAGTCTTAACCCCAATCTCGATAAGGAAGTAGAATTAATTCGCTCAGAATCCCATCAAATCGACGGTCAAGATTATTATATCCTCGAATATCAAGTTAAATTAGCCAACGGTCAAGAACGTCATAATCTGGCCAGCGTCACGGTTAATAATCATAAACTCTATTCTTTTAATCTTTCCACTTCCCAAAAACGTTGGACGCAAATTCAAGAACTCTTTGAAACTATCGTTGATTCTTTCTCGGTTAGTTAAATGTCAGAGGATAGGAAATTTTCAGTAAAATGTAGGGTGCGTTAGACGGCAAAAATTCCTGTTTTGACTTAAAGGTAAAAATCCGTCGTAACGCACCACTGGCAATAGGCAATAGTAAAATGTAGTAAAATGTAGTGGACTGTTTCAACTAAAATAGGGCAATAGATTTTGGCTTAAAGTCTTAGATTATAGAATTTATAGCATTTTTCTAATACACCAAATTAGCTGAAACAGTCCAGTAGGGTGCGTTAGACGGCAAAAATTCCTGTTTTGACTTAAAGGTAAAAATCCGTCGTAACGCACCACCTATCATCAACTAGGTAGCCGGTTACAATTAAAGATAACATACAAAGAACCAGAAGCCTGTCCCACTATCTAACAATTAATTGAGATTACTTACTGAATGAGTAATCAGTAATCAGTGGGGAACTGATAACTGATAACTGATAACTGATAACCGGTAACTGATAACTGATAACTGATAACTGATAACTGAATATGAGTAACTCGGAAGAAAATAGACTAGATAGACTCGAATCTCTTGCTGAAAATACCCTAACAGAACTACGGGAGATTAAATCAGGACTACAGGAGATTAGATTAGGATTACAGGAGATTAAATTAGGACTACAGGAAACCAATCAGGGATTAAAAGAAACTAGAGCGATCGCTAATTCTAACGCCAAATCGATCGAAGCGTTAACTAATAGTCTTGCTGAGTCTAAAAAAGAATGGGAAAAAGACAGACGGGGACTTTATCAACTGCTAGGACAATTAACTCGATCGATGTCGGATTTTTATGAGGTTCAGTCAGATTTTTACAATCGATTTGACAAAATTGAAGAAAGAGAATCACGCATGGTTGAGATTTTAAATCGTTATTTCCCCCCCGAAAATCCTGCCAATTCCTAGCAGAAATAGCTAAAAAACTGATAACTGATGGTGGGTTACGGCAAATAGATAAATTGATAATTAAGTCTAATAATTTGTCATTGCCTAACCCACCCTACCTAACTATCTCCTATCTTGTTTACTGAAAAAACTTATGTCCATTCCCTTGATTCTTGCTTCCGCTTCTCCTGCGCGTAAAAAACTATTACAAATGGTCGGAATTGATCCGATTGTGCGGGTGAGTAACTTTGATGAATCGACAATTAATGCTGATGATACTCTCCATCTTGTCCAAACTTTAGCCCAATGTAAAGCGCAAACGATCGCCCCCCAATTTGATACAGGATTAATTCTTGGTTGTGATTCCGTCTTAGAAGTAGCCGGGGAAGTCTATGGCAAACCCAAGGATAAATCAGAAGCGATTGATCGTTGGCAAAAAATGCGCGGTCTGGTGGGTACACTCTATACAGGTCATGCTTTAATCGATCGAGTTAATCATCAAACTTTGACTCGTTGTGGAATCACTAAAGTTCACTTTGCCAATATCAGCGATCAAACAATTATTGCCTACGTTGACACCGAAGAACCCCTCAAATGTGCCGGCTGTTTTGCCCTAGAAGGAAAGGGGGGTCTATTCGTGGAAAGATTAGAGGGATGTCACAGTAATGTTATCGGTTTAAGTTTGCCCCTATTTAGGCAGATGTTAACGGATTTTGGCTACCAAATCACTGACTTTTGGTGATCTTTTTGCCGATGATTTCCCCAAATTTATTGACCAAAAGACTTGACAAATTCTCAGATTTGCGTTAACCTTTTATTATAATGGGAATCCGTGTCGCCCTGCGAACCCCTCTTTTTTCTATCGGATAGCCCCAAAATTTTTAACCCTTTCCTTTTCACTTTTTCCCGAAAAAACTATGTCTTGCTTGCGCGTGGGAATTGCCGGTCCGGTGGGTTCAGGAAAAACAGCCCTGCTCGATGCCCTGTGTAAAAATTTGCGGGATCAATATCCGATCGCCGTAGTCACCAATGACATTTATACTCAAGAAGATGCCCAATTTTTAGTGCGATCGCAAGCTTTAGACCCGGAAAGAATTTTAGGAGTAGAAACGGGAGGATGTCCCCATACAGCTATTCGCGAAGATGCCTCAATTAACTTAGTTGCCATTGAACAGTTAGAGAGAAAATTTGCTAACTTAAAGTTAATTTTTCTGGAAAGTGGTGGCGACAATTTAGCGGCAACCTTTAGCCCCGAATTAGTAGATTTAACCATCTATGTGATTGACGTGGCAGCCGGAGATAAAATTCCTCGCAAGGGGGGACCGGGTATCACCAAATCGGATTTATTGGTAATTAATAAAATAGATTTAGCCCCGATGGTGGGGGCAGATTTAGGAGTGATGGATAGAGATGCCAAAAAGATGCGCGGAGATAAACCCTTTATCTTCACCAACTTAAAAACACGGGAAGGATTAGAGCGAGTGATTGCCTTTATCGAAAAGAATTTATAATAACTATTGCTAGGAATAAAAAAGAGAGCGCCAGAAAAATTTAGGTAAAGCTAACATTCTTTTCCAGCGCCAAGGTTCCTGATAGAGTCGATACAACCACTCTAAATTATTGTCACAGAAAAAGCGAGGGGCGCGGATTTTTGTCCCGGACCAGATATCAAAACTACCCCCCACACCTACCCAGATAGCTTGGGGACAGAGATATCGATGTTCCCTAATCCAATATTCCTGTCGGGGTACTCCCAACCCAACTAAAATTAACCGCGGTTGTTGATCTTTTAATACCTCAATCCAATCGGACATTTCCTCGGAGGATAGATAACCATGGTTAGCCAGAATACGGATATTAGGTATCTTTTTTTGCCAATTACTTGCCGCTTTTTCCGTAATCCCCGGTTGACCACCAAAAAAAGCAATAGGAAAACTCTCTCCCTGCATTCCTAACTCAGTAATTAAGGATTCTGATAATTCAATACCGGGGCAGCGGGTTTGTTTTCTGCCCCTTAATTTTAAGTAAATAACAATCCCCGCGCCGTCGGGAATAACTAAATCTGCTTCCCGAATAACTTGGGCAACTTTAGCATCATTTTCCCCTAACATTGCCATTTCTGCATTGAGAGTGACAACGTGGGAACCAAAACCTTGATAGGCGCGATCTATTAACCAACGACTGTAGTTATCGAGAAGATGAACCGGTAAACCAAGAACCGAATATTTGGGGGGAGTTTCTAACATAAGTAGGTAGGTGTTAAAAGTTGTCAGACACCCCCCTTATCAAGGGGGGATTAAGGGGGGATCGGCACCCCCCTTATTAAGGGGGGCAGGGGGGATCAGAGGCAAAATCTATCTTCAATTTAATTATAAATACTTACTTATAAGTCATCTTGATTTAGTTGTCATTTTATCGAGAAATTGGCACAAAATCTACCCCAAAACTAGAACGAGAACCGGGTTTAACTACCACTAATTGCACGGATTGATTGCGATCGCCAGACGGTAAAAATCGCACTGGATTAGTCGCCCCAGGCACAGAAAAATTACTGCTTCTTAACGCCTGTTGAACTCCCTCGCGGCTAGATTCTGCCTTAATGCCAGCGATTAAAGCCTGGGTAGCGTCATAGGCGGTAGCAGTGCGCCAATTTACGTCTCCTTGCCACAATTGGCGGGAATTATTCACAAAAGGACTGTTCGGATTAGCCCCTAAATGCCAAGCGATAGCGACAACCATGCCCAAGGCATTTTTTCCGCCTACATCCAGAGTTTTGGGGCTATAAACGTCATCACCCGCCACAATCGGTAATTTTTGACCATTGATTTGAACCACCTGCAAAGCCTTATCTAGGGTACCACTATCCCCAAGAAGGGCGATTAGATTTGCTCCCTCCTGTTGAGCTTGTTGGAGGCTTTTAGAAGGGGTAAAAGTGAGGGAAGATAGATCAAATTCACTCACCACTTGACCTCCTCCTAATCCTAAAGCGGTGATAAATTCAGATTTTAGGGATTGACTATAATTACTTTGGGAGTTAAAAAATACCACTGCCTTGACGTTAGGAATTTTTTGCAAGCTAGATTCGGCTAATGCCCGTGCCGCCACAAAATCACTGGGAACAGAACGAAAGATATAGTCACCAAAATTGGAGAGTTTAACTGAGGTACTGATGGGGGAAATCATTACTAATCCCGCTTTTTGATAGATAGCGGCTGCGGCTAAAGAGGTGTCACTGCTAGTGTGTCCTACTACTCCTAAAATGCTGTTATCAGCCGTTAATTTTTGGGCAATTTGAGCGGCAATTTCGGGATTATCAGCATCATCAGCAATGAGAACTTTTAAAGGAGTGCCATTAATTCCTCCAGTTTGATTGATTTGATTTTGAGATTGGGCAACTCCTCGTAAAACTTCTAGGGCGGTGTTGACATTGCTCCCAATTGGCACGGAAACGGCGATAGTATAGGACTTAGCTTGACCAATACGGGCGTTATTTAAGTAGATGAGAGCTTCCGGATCATTTTGATTAGCTCGCAGGGATTTTTCTAGGAGGTAAACTGCTTGCTGAAAGTCTCCTTTCCCGATTGCCTGTATGGCAGCTTGTTTGTCCGAAGAAGCCCCTTCAACTATTAATAAGTTTTCCCCTTGACTAAATTTTGCTTGTGCCGATACCGATTTTTGCTCTGGTGATATTTTCTCGATTTCAGAAATATTGTTTGGGTTATTTTTTCCTTGAAAACGATTGTATAACCACCAACTACCTGCCCCAAAAAATATTAGGGTAATCACCAAGGCTAAAAGCAGGGTAACGGTCTCATTTTTCTTGCTCATGGGCTGATCAACTAAGATTAAATTAATGGTTTAATCGAGATTTATAGTTAATAAAAGTACCAATTCAAGTCTGAATGGCAACAAGATACGATCTACCTTGATAGAATACCTCATGTGGGGTCTGATAGTCAAGACATTGTTTAAATGTGTCTTAGCTTATTAGCCATACTTTACCTTTTTGTTTGGGATTGTTCTAAATGTTTTACCAAAACATTTGAGGATAAAAGACCGTGTAAATGACTCCAGGGTAAAACCTGTTCTAAACGCCATTGCTGATGGACGTAATAATCTAGAGGGGGAATTTGTCCTTTTAGTTCCTTAAAAGCCCGTTTATAACTGCCTAAAGAATCACCGTAGCCACGGGTTAATTCTAACAGGGAAGTTAAGCGGCGATCGCCTCTAGATAATAAAGCTTGAATCACTGACCAATTATAACTCTCTGGTCGAAATTCTATACCCTGTTTACCTAATTGTTTCTCTAGATATTTTAATCTTTTTTCGGCCATTTTATTAACTCCAAACCACTGAAAAGGAGTATGGGATTTAGGCACAAATGTGCTGCAACCGAAAGAGATTCGCAGTCCAGAGGCGGCTTTTTTTAAGGCTATTAACATTTCCACAGTTGCCGCAATATCTTCGGTTTCTTCTCCCGGTATTCCCACCATACCATAGAGTTTTATCCCTTTTAAACCGCCCGCTTTGGCATTAATAGCAGCCTGGATAATTTCATCATTGGCTAACTTTTTGTTGATAATTTCCCGCAAGCGATCGGAACCACTTTCTACGGCAATAGTAATTGATTTGGTGTCTCTTTGGGATAAAATTCTGGCTAATTTTTCCGTGACAGTATTAGTCCTAACTGAAGCGATCGAGAGTCTAACTCCTTCAAATTTTGGTTGAAAAAGATAATCAAGTAAGGTTTCAAATTCGGGATGTTGACTGACAGAAGCACCTAATAAACCCAGGCGATCGGTCACTTTTAAACCTTTTTCAATTGCGGGAATTAGGGATTCTAAACTAGCGGTACGAAAGGGTAAAGTTAGATAACTAGCTAAACAAAAACGGCACATTTCTGGACAACTTCGCACCACCTCTACCATATAAATATTCTCCCATGCCGCTTGTTTTGTTACCACCGTAGAAGCAGAAAGGGTATTACTGCGATAGGTTTGTTTACTAACAAAGGCGGGAACATTATTATCTATGGGTAGAATTGCTGTAATTTCGCCATCGGGACTATCATAATTAACGGTATATAAACTAGGAACATACACCCCCGGAACCTGGGCTAAATGACGGAGTTTGGTCGGGCGATCGGCGTTTCTCACCTCTTGATAGGCATTAATAAAATCAGCAATTAAATTTTCACCATCTCCCAATAAAATTACATCAAAAAAAGCGGCAAAAGGTTCGGGATTAGCGGTTAAAACTGGACCACCTCCGAAAATTATCGCTTGCCTATCTTGCCGTTGATGACTGTGACAAGGAATTTCTAAAGATTCTAACAGCGAGAGGATATTAACATAGTCTAATTCCCAAGAAAAGGAAAAGCCGACTAATTCGGGATAACGGGGTAAAGATTCTTGAAAATCCGTAAATAAACGACTAACTTGTATATCCGATCGCAGGGCTAAAGTTGCCCAAACAATTTGATAACCTAAACTGGTTATACCCACAGAATACTGATTAGGAAAGGCAAAAATAGTTCTAAGGGCATCACTGTGGGGTATTGCGGGAGTAAAGAGTAGTTTTTCGTCTTGTAAGATGGTCATTTCAGTTATCAGTTATCAGTTATCAGTTATCAGTTATCAGTTATCAGTTATCAGTGACTACCAGCAGTCTTCAGTAGCTTTTAATTTTCATTCTCTTGAAAGGGGAGGCTTGTTACCTCTTGTTTTTGGTCATATAAGTAGGTGGGTGGAATTAAATATAAGATGAACGTAGGTTGGGTTGAAGAATGAAACCCAACGCCCG
>NZ_JAPZQJ010000119.1:0-2399 GCF_027530405.1 Microcystis sp. LE19-41.2A
ATGGGAGTGATCAGGGGGAAATTCAGGGACTTTTTCCCTGAAAATTAGGTAATTGACCCCCTCAAAATCGGTAAAACCCCACACCCCACACCCCACACCCTACACCCTGCCCCTAGGAAAAACTTTTTCAGCAGACCCTAAGTAGGGAGGCACAATTATTTGTAGGATGGGTTAGCGGTAGCGTAACATGAGCGGGCGTTGGGTTTCATGCTTCAACCCAACCTACGTTCATCTTATATTTAATTCCACCTACCTACTTAGACATTATTGAGGACAATTATTCGGCTCGACTACTCAAAGGGTTATTGAGATTGCTAGTGCCAGGACGTTTAACACTATGGGATTGTAGCAGCGAGATCGCCTGTTGGTACTGGGGATCATCCTTAGTTCCCACCAAAGAAGGATCATCGCGGAAGCGCAGCTGTTGTTCCTGGGTTAACTCGATCTGCACATCGGGTTTAATGCCTTTTTTGTAGATATTTTCGCCGTTGGGGGGATAATAACGGGCAATTGTCACCGCTAAACCGGAACCATCGGAGAGGGTGTGTACCGATTGGACGGTACTCTTGCCATAGGTCGATGTACCCACTAAAGTCGCCCGGCCATTTTCTTTCAGCGCCCCGGCGAGGATTTCGCTGGCGCTGGCGGAACCTTTATTCACCAAGACCACGAGGGGTAAATCGGTAATAGCGGTGTTATTGGCGATAAATTGGCGATCACCGCCCCGTCGATCGATGGTGCTAACGATTTTGCCCTGTTTCATCCACATGCGAGCGATATCGACACTAGCAAATAGTAAACCCCCGGGGTTGCCCCGCAGATCGAGAACATAGCCGGATACCTGTTGTTGACTTAATTCCTCGATCGCTTCTTTCATTTGTTCGGCTGCGTGGGAACTAAATTCATCCAGTTTAATATAACCAACTTTCACCCCACCTTCTTGTTTAAGGGTATAGCTAACCGAGGGGATTTCGATATCTACCCGGGTCAAAGTCACTTCAAATACACCTCGATCGGGACGGGCAAGCTGTAAACTAACGCTAGTACCCACTTCTCCCTGTAGGGCTTCCATTGCTTGTTCTAGGGTCATTAAAGCGGTGGGTTTGCCATTAATTCTGATCAGGCGATCGCCGCTTTTCACTCCCGCTTCCTTGGCGGGGGATTTTTTCACCGTATCGACAACGATCAGATCGCTAGTGCGTTTATCGAGGGCTAAACGTACCCCAATTCCCGATAATTCTCCGGAAGTTTGACTGGTGAGGACAGAAAATTCCCTAGGAGTTAAAAAACGGGTATAAGTATCACCCAATTCCTTTAAAGCTTCCCGAATTGCCGTGTAAGCTTGTTGGGGATTAGTATAATTTCTGCTTAACAATTCTTGACGTTTTTTTTGCCAATCGATTTGATGAAAACTACGATCTACAAATTCATTATTAACAATTTGCCAGACCTGGTCGATGACTGCTTTCGGGTTATCTTCTAAGGGTTTTTCCCCTTTGGCTGCGGGGGTGAGAACCATCAGGGAACTAACTGCTAGGGTAGCGATCGCACCTCCAGATAGGAGTTTCTGCACGGAAACGAACGAGGGACGCGACTGGTTCATAAAGACAAAGCCAAAATAAGATTGACGTTTAGATAAAGCCATTCAAAAAGCGGGAGCATTTTGCCTTCGAGGGAGGTGAGGAGCAGTGTTAACTACGACTTTCGTATAGATAGGGGAGTTCCTTGTCTGGCTCTAATATCCACTATAATTCTACTTCTAGAAAATCGAGTAATATCTGGCGATGAATTTTTCCTAAAGGACGAGTCTGATTAATCTTCTGGGAATAGTATTCCCCTTGAAGGATGGCAGCCGGGGGTAATAATGCTAAATCTTGCCCTTCCGTTTGTACTAATTTTTCTAATTCCAGGGTCAGGGGTACATGATAAAGATAACGAGAGAGATTATCATCGTTATAACAGCGAAAATGGCGTAAACTAGGAGCTTCGTAGTTAATTTCTTCTTTTAACTCTCGTTTTAACCCTATTTCTGGACTTTCACCCGCTTCTAAGTGACCACCAAATAAACCCCACACCCCCGGATAGAGAATCGTCGGGATGTCGTCGCGCAACTGCATTAAAAATCGACCGTCCTGTTCCAAAATCGCCAAAGCAACAAATATCATCAGTTATCAGTTATCAGTTATCAGTTATCAGGAGTCAGGAGTCAGGAGTCAGGAGACGGGAGACTATTTTATTTATTCTCCCCACACCCCACACCCCACACCCCACACCCCACACCCGTTACAGTAGAGCAGGAAGTCGCCTTCCCACCCCCTGCTTCAAAACCGGACTTACGACTTTCGCCGTATCCGGCTCCTGAGTAACTAGGCTACTGTCATTAGTAGAATAATAATGGG
>NZ_JAPZQJ010000479.1:0-4264 GCF_027530405.1 Microcystis sp. LE19-41.2A
ATTGCGGGGATCGGGGGGAAAATTCCTGGACTTTTTCCCTGAAAATTAGGTAGTTGACCACCTGAAAATCGATGAAACCCCACACCCCACACCCCACACCCCACACCCTGCCCCCAGGAAAAGCTTTTTCAGCAAACCCTACCTAAGTCTTTTGAGATTTCAATGACTAAATCTGGTGGGGGATACTGATTTAAATCAATCATCGAAGTACCGTAGGGAATCAGATTAGCTTTCTCTGCAAAATAATAAGATATATCCGGTTGGAATTCTCGATAACCAGACTTGCGAAAACTGCAATTATCTTTGGCATTAAAGGCCAAATTTTTTAGGGTAGCATAGAGACTAACAGCGAAGATCAAAATAGCATGATCGCTGGCATGATCGTTACCAATAGGAGTCATTTCTAATCGATAATAGCCATTGTAATAATAACTTTTTCCTTGATTTTCTGGGAAGTTTTTAATTGCTTCTAAGTATTCTTCCCAACTAGCTTTAATCCATAAATCTGTCGAGATAGTAGTTTCTAGCTGTTGCATAATATTAGCCTCGATTTTATGGGGTTAACCTTGAAATTGACTGATTAACCAACGTCCCACCTGACTTTGATCCTTGCTGCGTGCCTGTTGTAAAGCTGACTCTAAAACCGCAAGTCTTAAATTAGGTAAAACCTTTGATATATCAATTCTTTTGCTACCTCGATCGATTATTTCAAAAGCGAATATTTGAGGATCATCTACCTTAACACTCCAGTATTCACTAACCCCTAATTCTTCGTAGAGTAAGCGTTTATTACCTAAGTCATCATTGAGGGTAGATTTTGAGATTTCAATGACTAAATCTGGTGGAGGATACTGATTTAAATCAATAATCGAAGTCCCATTTGGTATCAGATTCGCTTTCTCTCCTAGATAGTAAGATATATCTGGCTGCACTTCTCTAATTCCTCTTTTGCGATAGGAACAAGTAGGGAGTCCTTGAAAAGGAATTTCTTTGAGGATAGCGTAGAGACTCACCCCCAAAAAGACAACGTGATGATCTCTAGCGTGTTCAAATCCAATAGGAGTCATTTCTAATCGATAATAGCCATTGTAATAATAACTTTTTCCTTGATTCTCTGGGAGGTGGTTAATTGCTGCTAAGTATTCTTCCCAACTAGCTTTAATCCATCGGTCAGTTATCCCCTTAGTTTCTAACTGTTGCATAGTTATCCAGTCCCGCTTTCAACTTTTCCTCTAATTATAGCAATTATTGCTTAAATCAGAACCAGGGAACTGAGCAAGTATAATGATAGAATAGATTAATTGAGAAAAAATTAGCCCAATTATGACCACAACTTATGATTACATAATTATCGGTGGTGGTATCACCGGTTCCGCCTTAAGTTATGAACTAGCTAACCTAGGCAGTCGAGTCCTCTTATTAGAAAAAGAAACCCATCCCCTCAACGCCACTTTCTACAGTTACGGGGGTTTAGCCTATTGGTCGGCCACCACAGAAATCGAGAGAAAATTATATCAAGAAGGTCGAGAAATTCAGCGCAATTTATCCCAGGAATTGGGCATAGATAACGAATACCGGGACATAGAGCTAATTCTCACCGTGAACCCCGAAGATGATCCAGTCGCTGTGGCCGAAAAATTTGCTATCTTTGCTATTACCCCCGAAATTCTCGATCCGCAAGCAGCGATCGCTTTAGAACCTCTATTAAATCCCGCAGCTATCTCCGGAGTTTTACGACTGCCCCACGGTCACATTAACGCCGAAAAAACTAATCTTGCCTATCAACAAGCTTTCCTGCGTCTGGGAGGCAAGATTATTCGGGAAGCTGTCATCGAATTAATTGAAACTGCATCGAGAATTACCGGCGTAAAAACTCCTAAAAATAATTATTATGCCGGGGAAACTATCGTTTGTGCGGGGGGATTAACTCGGTCTTTACTGCAAAAATCCGGTATTACTGCTCCCGTCTATTTTACCCATGCCCAGGTGATCAAAATTCCCCCCAGCGAGATCAAATTAAACACCCTAGTTATGCCCGCAATTCCTGCCAGATTGGTATTAGAGCAAAAAATTACCCAACTAGAAAATCAGGGCATTTGGCAGAGAGAAACCCCAGAAATAATTGCCAGTGTTTTAGAAACGGGGGCGGTACAATTCCGGGATCAAAGCCTTTATCTAGGGCAAATTAGCGCCATTATCACCGATCCAGGCGGGAGTTTAAACCCTCTGGCGGGGGAAAAAGCAATACGCGCCGCCGTGGGGACATTGCTGCCCTCTTTAGCCTCTCTCCCCGGCAGCTGTCATCATTGCCTAGTGGCCTTTGCTCCCTCGGGACGGCCCCTAGTGGGAGCGATCGCAGATAAAGTGGGATTGCAGGTATTTTCTGGCTTTACCAGTACACTTGTATCGGCTCCGCCCCTGGCCCGACGTTTTGCGCGTCATCTGCTGGGGGAAAATGACGAGATAATTAGGGTTTGCTGAAAAAGTTTTTCGTGGGGACAGGGTGTGGGGTGTGGGGTGTGGGGTGTGGGGTGTGGGGTGTAGGTTTTTACCCATTTTCATCTGGTAAATTACCTAATTTTCAGGGAAAAAGTCCAGGGATTTTCCCCCCGATCCCTCCCAGATCTGGGACTTTTTGATTGACCAAAAGTCTAAAAGTCTTACCCAACAAGGTTTTTAGATTTATTTAGCAAACCCTAATTGCTAATTGACAAAAGTCAAGAGAGAAATTAACTGATGGTTGCCATTAATCCTAATCGACTTTTTCTAACTGCCAAAGAATTTGGTTTCCCTCCCGTCTGACCCGGGAGATTACCCAATTTCGCCACGGCCAATGGTCGCCTCGACTGGTAACGGCGCCCGGATTAATATCCATTAAATCCGCCACTTCGGCGCTGGTAATCAAATAACCGCGATTGGCCACTTCATCGGCAATGCGTAGGGTTTCGATCAGATGTCTTAGCTGGTCAACTCTTTCTCCCCGGGGTAATTGGATTTCATCGCCAGCGCTATTAGGTGGTTCATTCATGGTGATGGTCTGGTCAAAGTTGATTAACAACAAAAATTGTCGGTTGAGGCAAACAAGCAAGCTTCCCCTATCGTTATTCTATCGATTTCATCAATAATAGTCCTGATCAAAACAGTCCTATCCCGTCACATCTTTACTAAAACCCCAAAAACCCCTTGACAAAAAACACAAAATATAGTAGGGAAATCAGGGAAAGTGGTTAGCGGTCACTAGACCTCTTGCAAAAGTCTTAAGTCGATCCTTGTACAGCAACATTTTTGAAGATTATCAACTACTAATAAATAATTAACTGAAAGTCCCTCCCATTATTGTTTCTATCGTTTGTTTTCGGATTTATGCAAGAGGTCTAATAACGTTTGTCTGGATGTTGTTAAATTTTCTCTTGACAAAGGCGGCTTGACAGGATACTATATTCATAATGGAAGATCCGTGCGCCTACAGACCCTCTTTTCAAATGGTCTTAACTATGATTGGTTCATTCAATCAATCTTCATCTCTAATCCACTCTTAACTAGCTCCCTAGTCATAGTTCATCATTCCAATCACTGTCAATGGTGGTGGTGGGTTACTGGACTAGGTAATAGGTGTAGGGGTAATTCATGAATTACCCCTACAATAACGTTTGTCTGGATGTTGTTAAATTTTCTCTTGACAAAGGCGACTTGACATGATACTATATTCATAATGGAAAATCCGTGCGCCTACGAACCCTCTTTTCCAACGCTCTTAACTATGATTGGTTCATTCAATCAATCTTCATCTCTAATCTACTCTTAACTAGGTTCCTAGTCATAGTTCATCATTCAACATTCCAATCACAGTTAAGACTGTTTTCAGGGATGAGGGGGTTTTGGTTTCAACATCTCCACCACCTCATCGGGAAACCGTTGTCTTAATTCTGCTTCGGGTAATTGGGATAACATCCTCAGATAATTCCGATAAACGGTTTGGGTATGGGGATGATTCTCCCCTAATGCTTGGGTAGCAATATTAATCGCTTCTAGATAGAGAGGTTCCGCTTCTGTGTACCTGCCTTGGGATTGGTACAAGTATGCTAAATTGTTGAGGGAATTTGCCACATCGGGATGATTGTCTCCTAAGAGTCGTTTATACAAATCTAAAGCTTCTACAAGGAGAGGTTCTGCTTCTGTGTACCTGCCTTGGGAATAGTACAAGTATGCTAAATTGTTGAGGGAATTTGCCACATCGGGATGATTGTCTCCTAAGAGTCGTTTT
>NZ_JAPZQJ010000466.1:0-9351 GCF_027530405.1 Microcystis sp. LE19-41.2A
AATCCTTATCTGGCAAGAGATTTAATTGATTAGTTCGCTCTAGATCGCAAACAATTGACAAAAATCGCGGTAATGTCTGTCTCTATAAGGGTTTCATTCCTTATAACCCCCATCCATTGCATAACACAAACCGAAGAGCCCATTTTCCCTTTTAGTTAGAAATTGCGCTCCTGTCATAAAATAGGGAATAGAAAAATTAACCTTTTCTAGTCTTTCTTCCGTAATTGTTGCCGCATTACAGGATAAATCTACTTGTCCCTGTTCCACTTGCTGAAAACGATTATTAGTCGTCGCTTCTATAAAGGTTATTGTAATCGGTTTACCTAATTCTTGTGCTAATCGACGTTGGACTAAGCGCATTAATTCCACTCCGTAACCTGTCCATTGTCCCGTTTTATCATCGATATAACTAAAGGGAGTAGCATCTTTTCTGGCTGCCGCTTTTAATTCTCCCGTGCGAGCAATTCTTTGTAAAACTGTTTCTGCCAAGGCTGATAAATGTAGATTATTTATCAGTAAAAGACCTAGAAAAATCAACCAAAAGTTTTTAGACATATCAAGAAAGCAAGAAGGAGATAGGGAGAAAAAAGCTAACCACCGACGCATGATTAGCAAATGCTGCTATAGCGTTTCTGATTCACAAGAGGTACATTCCCGATCCTGAACAGCTTAATCAGCAAAGGTTTAAGTGTGCCGCACAGATGCGAGAACCGCTATATATTTTAACTAGAGCTTGCTGAATAAATCTAAAAACCTTGTTGGATAAGACTTTTAGACCTTTTTAAAATCCAAAAGTGCCTCGTCTGGGAGTAATCAGGGGGAAAATTCCGGGACTTTTTCCCTGAAAATTAGGTAAGTAGCTGGTTATAATTAAATTAAAAATGGATTTTAGGTTCGATCCCCCCTGCCCTCCTTGATAAGGTAGGGTTGATTCATGAATCAACCCTACCCTTGATAAGGGGGGTGTCTGATAATTTTTAACGCCTACCTACTTAATTTAGCAGATAAAAATCGGTAAAACCCTACACCCCACACCCCACACCCCACACCCTACCCCCACCGAAAAACTTTTTGCCGCAAACCCTAACTACGATCCTCGAATAATCCACTCAAACGTTCTACTTCTGTTTGTGCTGTGTACATAGGAGTTCCAGCCAGAATTCCGGTAACATTGCGGAAAGGTTGACCGATGTGCATACCTTGATGATCGATCGAAAACTCACGAATATCCTTATCGTGCATAGAACCGCGCATTTTTAAAACAGTGATACCGCGGCGCATTTCTCCATACATTTCCACATAACGCAGCAGAATAATTGAATCGGTAATTGTAGAAATATGAGCTTCTGTAATCGAGGAACCTCCTAATAAAGTGGGAGTGGTGGAAGTAAATAATCCTCCCACCTCTTTTTGCTTAATAAAAGAAGTCAAACCGATAATAAATTCCCGAAATCCTTTCAGATTAGAAACCCTTTCTAAAGCAGATAAACTATCTACTGCCACTCGATTAGGTTGAAACTCCTCGATAATTTCCTTCATCATAATTAAATGATTTTCTAAACCCGTAGTTTCGGGATAACGGCAGACTACCTTTAATTTACCTTCCTTTTCCATGCGGTCATAATCCACACCCCAACCGGTAGCATTTCTAAATAACTGTTCTCGACTTTCCTCGAAGGCAAAAATTAAACATCTTTCCCCATTGGTTACTCCCCCAGCCATAAATTCTGTCACCATCAGGGTTTTTCCTGTTCCTGTGGCTCCCGAAACCAAAATAACCGAATCGCGGAAGAAACCACCCCCACACATTCTATCGAGTTCCAAGCTGCCAGAAGTAATGCGAATATTAGAGGATTTTTGTTCTAATTCAATGGCTGATAAAGGAATAATCACGGCCCCTTTATTGGGAATAATTGTAAAAGGAAATTCTCCTTTTTGGTGATCGGTTCCCCGATATTTTAAAATTTCGATCGTCCTTCTTCTTTTCTCATCGGTTAAAACGTTGCGTAAAATCACCACATTATCGGCCACAAACTCCTCCACCCCATAACGACTGATTTCGCCGTATTCTTGGGTTCTTTCTGCGGTCATAATCGCTGTTACTTCCAATTCTCGCAAAGCGGTTGCCAGACGAAAAAGATCACTTCTCACTTGAGCGCTATCACTTAAATGGCTGAAAATTGCGCCTAAAGAATCCATAGACACCCGTTTGGCTTTATTTTTGCGGATAGCAAACTCAATGCGAGCGATTAATGCGCCTAGGTCGTATTCTCCCGTCACCATCGGCTTTTCTTCCGGTTGGGGGGAAGCATCGACAAAGGCCCATTGACGATTCTCCTCCCACTGCCGGATATTCCAACCAAAACCACCCATATTTTTTCTTAGTGCTTGGGGTGGCTCCTCGAAGGTGACAAAAACGCCATTTTCTCCATTTTTGATGCCTTCTGCGAGAAATTGACAGGCAAAAACCGTTTTAGCACTTCCTGCCGTCCCCGCTATCAAAGTTGCTCTTCCTTTCGGTAATCCCCCTTCCGAAAGAAAATCAAAGCCGGGGATTCCTGTTTCTAACTTCTCAATCAACTCTAGGGGATTATTTTGCGTCATTCTAAGTTCTCTATGAAAACGAGCTAATGTTTATTGTACCTATTTCAGTGACCAGCGATACCAGAAATTCATCCCTAGTTGGGGTGTATCAAGAAAATTCAGTGAGCGTTGTTAACTTTTATGACAATATCGACTAGATTATCCACATTATCTGCTGAGAATTTCTCGAATATAAATGATCAATAAATAATCCCAAGAGCTTATTTTTCAAGAAAATATTAAGTAGGCTGTGTTAGCGCAGTAAGGTAGTTAGGGTTATATCCCCGCACAAAATTTACCCAAAACAGGAATAGAAATAAAAATCATCTCATCTAATAAAAACAAGATTACTGCTGTTACTATCGTCCTAATTGCCCAATTTAATCTAATTGCTTTTTGCTCTCTAATTTTAGAGATTATAACTAAAGTTTCTGTTTGTAAATATTGTATTAAAGCCGTTAGATAGTCTTCTTCCTCTGCTTGGTTCCATTCCTCAGCAAGCAATTGTTCTGGTAGGATAATTTCACCACCCACTACTGGGGATAGACCCCATAATCCTAAGCCAATAGTAATAATTGTGAATAAATAAGCCAAAAATTTCAAAAGATAGCAGCTAAGACAAGGATAAATAGACTGGTTACATTCAAGGGAAACTATATAAGCAGGTAAATCTTTGCCAAAATTAACCAAAACACCGCTAATAGTCAGAATCAAAGTAAGTTTTGTATTTAGTTGATTAATACTATCCTTGACAACTTTGATAGAGTTTAAGGTATAATCATAGGTAAGCCGAATATTTGTCATACTTATTTGCTCTACTATGGAACATACAACCGATAATAATCAAAATCAGCAAAAAACCGACAATCAACAAGAAAAAACAGCAACAGGGAAGAAACCCGTGCTGAAGATTGATCCTAAGAGAACTATACCCTACATACAGGAAGGAATCAAACCGAAAAATAGATAAATTCTGTTTATTTCAGGGTTCCTTGAGATGCGTAAAATGATGACGCATCTCAAGGAAAAATCAAGTAAATTTCTCTAACTATAAAGGAACTTGAGTAATCCAATCTTGATACTTTGGTTCCTGATTAAGAACGATAGAACTTAACTTTTCTTTTAACTGATAAGTAATCGGTTTAGCCGCAGGTAAAGAAAAAGTTTCAATCCTTTTAATCGGAGTAATTTTCGCCGCAGTGCCACTTAAAAACACCTCATCAGCGATAAATAACTCCGTCTTATCTACGGGTCTTTCAATAACCGGAATACCCAAATCCCGCGCGATAGTTAAAACACTATCTCTAGTAATACCCTCTAGGATATCTTGGTCAAAACTAGGAGTAATTAGCTGACCATTTCTGATGATAAAAATATTCATTCCCGTCGCTTCACAGACTTTACCCTGAGAATTCATCAAAATTGCCTCATCAAACCCCGATTCTACCGCTTCCGTTTTTGCTAAAGCAGAAGTGATATAAGCGGCGCTAATTTTACCTCGCAACGGGAAACTTCTATCCTCTTGACGATACCAAGAACTAATCCGACAGTTAACCCCATCAGCTGCTAAATAATCATCCATTTCTAGACCATAGACGAGAAAATCCTTCTCGATACCATGCAATCGCGGGGCAATTCCCAACCCCGAACTATAGACAAGGGGACGAATATAAAAAGGTCGATTACACTGATTCTTTTTAACAAAATCGATAATTATTTGATAGATTTTATCGGCAGGAATCTCGTAATTAAGAAACTTAGCACTTTGACTTAAACGCTGACAATGACGTTCTAATCTAAATAATAATATCTGTCCCGGATTGCTAGGGTCAGGAGTACCTCGTAAACCCCCGAAAGCGGCAGTTCCGTAGTGTAGTGCGTGGGTAGCAACGGATAACTTTGCCTCGCTAAAAGGGATAAATTTATTCTCAAAATAGGCGAGAGGAAGGAAAGGAATTTCGGCGGTAATAGACATTTTTTTGTTGATTTAACCAAGAATTAAACGGGATTTACCCATGCGGAAAAATTTTGTTTCTGGCTATTAGAAGGATTTTCTACCCTGATAATTTCATAGCGAATCGTCTGCGGGGCAGCCAGTGGAACAGCAAGGGTTCGCAATTCATCGAGATGAAAGACTGTTATCTGAATAATATCACCTGCGCGGTAGTGTTTTAATCTTTCGTTTAACTGTTCCGCCGTCACCCGCAATCCATCGATAGCCAATAACTCATCATCAGCATTAATTCCCGCTTTTTGGCAAGGGGAACCCATCTCGACAAATTTAATTATTTCTTTACCCGCTTCACTCTGTAGCCGCATTCCCAGATAAGGTATCGTCTCCCCATTGTCAACACCCCGCAGATAGAGTCCAAAAGGTTCAAGATATTGATTAAAGGGTAATTCTTCTAAACCGTCGATATAACGGCGGTAGAAGTCGCTTAAATCCACCCCTGCGGCAGATTCGAGAATTGCTTGCAATTCCCCATCGGTATAACCAATCTCCTCTTTACCGAAATGTTGCCACATCGAGCGTAAAACATCATCGAGGGAACGACGGTTATCGGTGTGGGTGCGAATTAGTAAATCGAGAAGCAGCGATAATAATTCCCCCTTGAGATAGTAGGAAATTTGACTATTATCGCTATTGCTATCCCGTCGGTAGAGTTTTATCCAGGCATCGAAACTCGCTTCGCCTAGAGGTTGGACAAGACGACCTGGTATATTGAGATAACGGCTGATTTCTTTGCTTAAAAGCTCTAAAAAAGTCTTACTATCGTATATTCCCGCCCGTAGAGGGATTACTATATCGTAATAACTGGTGGTTCCTTCGGCAAACCAGAGGGAAGAAGTATAATTTTCTGCATCATAATCGAAGCTTTCTAAAGCTTTTGGGCGAATACGCTTGATATTCCAGAGATGAAAGAACTCATGGGCGACTAATTGCAGAAAACGATTATATTTATCCTTATCTCGCAATCCCAAACGCGCATAGTTAAGGGTACAGGAATTTTTATGTTCTAGTCCCCCGTAACCAGCCGCCGAAAGATGTAGCAAAAAGAGATAATTATCATAAGGGAGTCCACCGAACATAGCCGACTCGGTTTGAATAATTTTAGTGGTATCGGCGATAATTTGACTAGGATTGGCGTTTCCCCGTCCCCAGATAGCTAATTGATGGGGTTTTCCCTCGACGACAAAATCGTATAACTGATGAATCCCCACCTCCACAGGACTGTCCACTAGGGTATCAAAATCGGGAACGTGAAAGGTGTTTTTCTGTCCGGATAAAGATTTTAAGGCAGTGGTAACGCGCCAATCGCCATGGGGGGGGATAATTGTCAGGGTGAGGGGATGTTTTTGATAATCGGGGATATAGAAAAATAAAGCAGCCCCGTTGAAGTAACCGTGAGTATCATCGAGATGGTTGGTTCTGACGGTTAAATCGTGGGCAAAAACGCGATATTTGACTGTTATTTCGGAACTGTCACCATTGTCAATCTGCCAGTGATTTTTAGCAACTTTGCGACTGTTGAGGTTAACAGCTTGAAAATCTTGGACTAAACGGGAGTATTCCCGCACTAGATAGGAACCGGGAGTCCAAACCGGCATTTTTAGGTTTAAAATCGGAGCTTGCCAACCGGTAATCTGTAGAGTGACTTCAAAGAGGTGTGAAGTCGGTTCCGACATAGCCACTTGATAGCTGAGACTTAAACGAGTTGAGGAGATGGTAGTGGGGGAAATAAGACTGGTCATCGGCATTAAACAGGCTTTTTAGTTATTCTACTAAATCCAGTTATTAAAAACTGATTATTTATTCCCCCTTTTGCATGAGTGCCTCTCCTGATATGTAGCCTATACTCAACGGATGGCCGTATTACTTCCGATTTTATCACTCAATCCAAGCCTTTGGGGGGTAGAACCCCCAAACTCCTAGGGTTGATTGATAGTAGGGTTGATTGATAGTAGGGTTGATTCATGAAACAACCCTACCCAAACCCCCCGTTGGGGGACGGCTGCTGACGCATCTGTAATAATTTAAGAGTCACTCCCCTTGCATGACTGTCTCTCCTGATATGTAGCCTATACTCAACGGATTTAACCCCGTGTGCAACTATATTTTTACTCTTGATTTACAAGGCTTTCAGAAATCAGCAGAGATAAAGTATCCTCTGTAACCCCCGCAAATCCTGCGGTTTTTTTTGCCGATTCAGCGTCTTTCTGCCGGGGGTGCAGGAGGAGCCACATCGGGGGGAGAAGTTACCTCTAGGGGAACCGAACGAGTTTCGGGAGCTGCCACAGTGACGGGAACGGTAATCGGTTCGGCTGCTGCGGGGGCCGTATTTTCAGGACTAGGAGCAGCGGCGCTGGTAGGAGCGACGGTAGTACGCCGACGACTAGAACGGCGTTGGCTGGGTTCGCTAGTATTAGAACGAACGATAGTTTGCTCGCGACTTACCCGAACCCGTCGCCGTCTGCGGATGGGGCCTTCGGTGGGGGAACCCTCATCGCTGCTGGCTAAACGATTGTTAGTAGTTTGGGTAAAGTAGGTACGTCGGGGTTTAATGGGTTCCGCTTTTACTGTCACTGGACGTTTGCCTAAATTCGGTTCTGGGAAACCTTGATAGGGAATATCCTTGATTGCTCCTAACATAAATTGTCGCCACATCCAAGCGGACATGGTACTGGCTCCATTGGTGGGTTTATTATTGTCATTACCGAGCCAAATTCCCGTGACTAATTGGGGAATATAACCGACGAACCAAAGGTCGCGAGCCTTATCAGAAGTGCCGGTTTTTCCTGCCACCGGACGACCGATTTGTGCGGGGGTTCCCGTTCCCGAATTAACCACATCCTGCAGCATCCAAGTCATCGTCGCTGCCGTGTTTTGATTGAGAGCAGTTTTCGGTTTAAAATTGGCTTGATAAATTACTTTACCATTGCGATCGAGTACCTGATTAATACCGTAAACTGGTTGATGCACACCATTATTAGCAAAGGTTCCGTAGGCGCTGGTCAATTCTAAAAGATTGACTTCCGAAGCACCCAAAGCCAAAGAATAAGTGGGTAAAAGTTTCGACTGGATCCCCATATCTTGAGCTAATTTAATCACCGGATTCCAACCGACGGCCACTAACACCTGAACTGCCACCACATTCAGGGAAGAAGTCAAAGCATCGCGCATGGACACCTCGCGGCCGCTATACTTATCGCCGTAGTTTTCCGGTTTATAACCATCCACCACATACTGGGCATCTTTATAATTAGAATAGGGGGATTTCCCCGCCGCAATCGCCGCCGCATAGACAAAAGGTTTAAAAGTAGATCCCGGCTGACGTTTTGCCTGTGTCACCCGATTGAATTGATTCTTATCGTGGTCAATTCCCCCGACCATGGCCTTAATTTGTCCATTTTTGGGGTCAATTGCCACTAAAGCCGCCTGTTGGAAGTGCTGCCACTGGCCATAACGAGAAACCGCTCTTTCTACCACTTCCTCCGCTTCGCTTTGCCAACGAGGATTAAGGGTAGTTTTTACCACCAATCCCCCCGCTTCTAGGGTTTTAGCGGGAACCAGTTGCGGCAGTTCTTTTTCCACATAATCGGTAAAATAGGCCGCTTGCCGTTGCAGACGTTTTAGGGGACTGGTTTTCAGACCCAGGGAAGATGCGATCGCAAGTTGCGCTTGAGCGTTAGTAATAAATCCCACCTCGGCCATAGTTTTTAGGACGATATTACGCCGTTCTAGGGTAGATTTAGGGTTTTCGAGGGGAGAATAGAGACTAGGAGCGGGAACAATGCCGGCAAGGGTGGCAGCTTCGGCTAGAGTTAATTTATCGACGGGTTTACTGAAATATAACCAAGCGGCATCGGCCAGACCGTAGGCCCCGGAACCGAGATAAACTAGGTGAAAATAACGCTCTAAAATCTGGTCTTTTGTGTATTTATCTTCTATTTTCTGAGCGATACGCATTTCGCGTAATTTGCGATCAAAACTCCTTTCTTGGGATAAAAAGACAATCCGGGCCAATTGTTGGGTGATGGTGCTGCCTCCTTCCACCACTCCCCCGGCTCTCAGGTTAGAAAAGAGAGCGCGAGCAATACCCTGGCCATCAACTCCCCCGTGTTCACGAAAACGGCGGTCTTCACTAGCGATAAAGGCCTCCTGTACCAGTGGGGGAACTTGGGCAATTTTCACGGTTTCGTAAGTGCTAGGGCCATTTTGCTTGAGGATTTCCCCATTAGCGGCTTGAATGGTTAGGGTGCCGGGACGAGCATAGGTTTGTATATCGGCGATATTTTGCGGTAGAGAGGTTTCAAGGCGATAAATGCCCCAACCTACCCCTAAAATGCCCCCAGTTACGCCTAATCCCAATCCCAAGTACAACCCAAAGCGGGGATGTTGTCGCCATTGCGGTAAGGGGGAATTGTCGATCAGGGTAGTAAATTTGTTCTTTAAGGGTTTTAACGTCTCTAGAGCCTTGCTACTGGTTTGGGAGACTAAATTAACCTTTTTTTTATCAGAAGCGGCTTCTACTGTCTTTTCCCCAGCAACTGGCGCAGATTCGGAGTTGATCGGATCGACTTTAGGGGGTTGCTCGGAATTCTCTAATTTATTAGCGAGATTATGAAAAAATTGACTAAGTTTTTGTTTGTATTTCATGTTAGTTGAGCGGGTGAGAGTGAGGGTGAGGGTGTGGGGTGTGGGGTGTGGGGTGTGGGGAAGTGGGGAAGTGGGGAAGTGGGGTAGTGGGGTAGTGGGGTGTTGGGGTG
>NZ_JAPZQJ010000207.1:0-3282 GCF_027530405.1 Microcystis sp. LE19-41.2A
CCTTCGTGTTGCTTGCGTTGTGTTTCTGCAAAATTTTTCCTGCCTTAATCGCTTCAACAATAGCATCTAATTCTTTTCCCTCTTCATTAAAGAGATGCAAAGAATAACCACTGAGAGAATTTGCTAAACTAAGTTCTGTATCAACTTCGCGCCGTTTTCTTTCTGCTTCGATTTTTTCTCGTTGCTTTTGATAGTGATAACTAGCTTTAATAAATTTTACGGCTACATCATCTAAATTAGAAAGTGATTTTTCTTTGATAAGATTGACAATCCTTTTCAGTTTAGAACCTCCCCAAAGCTCACTACTCGCTTTTACTGCATCTTGCTTCTGTAAATCATCCCACTGTTTAGCATCAGCATATAAACGACTTCTCAGAACAATTATCTCCTCTTTTTCTCGAATTAAATTCTGTAACACTTGCCAAGAACGTAATAACGCCTCATGTGCCACCTCAACCGTTGCTTTCCCGTCTTCTCCCTTACTCACCAAAAGACGATTATCTATTAATTGATAGAGAACCTCTCTTTGCATTTCCTCCTGTTCAAAACTCGATTTATCCGCCCTTCTGCTAACCGCTTCTTTCCCTTCTAAACTAATTAACTCTAGAAAAATTTCCTCTGCTGCTTTCCTTTGCACCTCATTAAATTGACTATAAATTTTATCCGCTTGTTTTTCTAGCGCACCTGTTACCCCACCAATCTCTTGATAAATCTTAATATTTAAAACCCGATTTTGAATATGATTTTTTTGCCACAATAAATCTAACGTATATTGTAACAGAGGTAAAGAGCCAGCCTGTTCATAAAAATCGGCAACAATTTGATTAATTAATCCCTTTTCAAAGATTACCCCATTTCTCGCCGCCGGTTCAGCAATAGCTAATCTTAACTCACTTTCATCCATATCTGTTAACATCTTGCTATACTGATCATGGATTTTTCCTAAACTGGGATAAGGACTTAATTTATCTAAAAAATCCGCCCTCATCGTCATCACAATTTTAACTAAACTATTATTATTTTCAATTAATTTAATCAAACTTTTAATAAAAATATCTCTTTCAGTTTTCGGTGTACGAGTAAATAATTCCTCAAATTGGTCAATAAAAATAAACCATAAATCAGAATTATTTTTTAATCCTTCAACCACCTTAATTAAAGTATCTTCCTTAACAGCTTGTGCTAACTTTGCTTGGGATTGTGTATATCTATTCCCTAAAAGACAACCATAAAAAGACTCAAAGGGATTAACATCAGGAACAAAAGTTAAATTAACCAATCTATTTGCGCCAAAATTATCCTTTAACTTAGGAATTAAACCCGCTTGAACTAGAGAAGACTTACCGCTTCCTGACGCACCTAAAAGCAATAAAACATTCTTTTGCTTTAAATAATCGGTTAACTCAATAATCCAATTATCTCGCCCAAAAAACCTATCCTTATCATCTACTTCAAACTTCCTTAAACCCAAATAAGGTGAACCCGTAATTAAAGTTTGAGCCTGAATCTCAACTCCTGACTTTTGGGTGATAATATATTGATTGATTACACCGCCACTAATATCACCTGCAATTCCCTTAAATTCACCATCACCAATAAGACCTTTAACATCACCACCTATTTCTGAATAATAACTTTTATCAGTCATTTTTGCTACCCCAAAATTATTCTTTTCAAGTTAACTTTAAATTGCAGTTTTAGAATTAGCACTCTTTAAGGACTTCCTACTAAACCAAACAATTTAGCCAAACCGCCTAAAATCGTTACAATTAAAGCGACTAAAATCCCTCGACTGACAAACTCTTGATTCTCTAAGCGCTTTTCCAATCCATCAATTTTTCCCTCTAGACGCTTCTCGACACCATCAATTTTTTCCTCCAGACGCTTCTCGACACCATCGATTTTTTCCTCCAGACGCTTAATTTCACCTTTAACTTCACTAAGTTCAATCTTAATATCAGTAACATCTTTTTGAAGATTATCTAACTTTTGATTGATTTGAATTAGAAAATCTTTAAGTTCTACCTCAACAGTAATTGACATAAATTTCCCTCCTAAATAATCCTCAACTAATTAATGTTCTGACTAATATTTCCACCACTAATATCTCCTGCAATTCCCTTAAAAGTACCATCTCCCACCATTCCCTTAATATCATCACCAACATTAATATTATACTTACCTGCGGCAAATTCTTCAGGTTTTAATTGCTTGAGTAATTCTTCTGCTGTCTTAATAACCTCTGCATCTCTATCAATTTTTGCCTCAAGTAACTCTTCTTTGAGCAGTGTTTTTACCCCCTCTGAATCTGGTTTTTTCTCATGTTTATCGACGATATCACTATCATCTGTTTTCCCTTTTTCTGCAAATTTCTTCTTAATCAACGCTTTTAAACTCTCATAAGCATCCTTAACGGCTGTTCCTGCCGTATCCTTAGCAGCAGCAACCGCACCAGCAGCCAACGCAGCGAGAATTAGAGAAATCGGTTCCATTGCCTGAGACTCCAAATTAGATATTGCTGACTCAATTTTAGATCAAAGCAAAGTATCTGACGCGATTATGGCGCAGGTATTGGGCGCGGATGGCTTGCTGAAAAGCTAATTCATTCAGTTGATTACGCTTCTGGGGACATTGGGAAGACGGGATCGAAGGTTCTTGATAGGGGGCAACTAACTTATTTTCGCTTTTACCAAGGGGTAAAGTTTTAATTCCACACTGGGGAACTACTTCCGGTGCAGAAGCATAGTAAATTCCTCCCGGATTTTGGGAAACTTTTCTGAGAGCGGAAGTTGTACTGTAAATGTACTGAATATTATCCCCAAAATCGGCTTTTTCTAAAACCTGATCGATAAAAAATTCCACGGTTCCCCCATCTTCCTTGCGTCGGGAATAGGGAATAATGGCTAAATTAGGCCCGCCCACTTGCCGCCAATTGCTAATTTTTCCTGTATAAATATCTTTTAATTGGGTAATTGTTAGACCGGAAACCGGTAAATCGGGATGAACTGCGATCGCAATTCCATCGATAGCTACGGGAACCTCTTTTAAGGTCAATCCCCGTTGTTGAGCGCGTTGTATTTCCTCATCTTTGAGCGATCGAGATGCTTGGGAAAAAGCCAATTGATTCTCGATTAACATCCGAATAGTTACTAATTCTGTACGCAAATATTGCATCTAGAATTAGCTTTGTACGCTTTGACCCGTACTGGGTTAACTACGAACCTCTCTATCGGATTCCCGCTAAAGGCGGCCTCTCCGACTACCTTTCTTCCAATATTTAAG
>NZ_JAPZQJ010000603.1:0-6623 GCF_027530405.1 Microcystis sp. LE19-41.2A
TTACCTAATTTTCAGGGAAAAAGTACCTGAATTTTCCCCCCGATCCCCGCAACGGCTGGCACTTTTTGAGGAAAAAAAAGTCTAAAAGTCTTATCCAACAAGGTTTTTAGATTTATTCAGCAGACCCTAAATATCAACCCTTTTGTCGAGACGTTACCCCTAACGTCTCTTTTTGTCCGGTTAATGTGGGTGAGAATTTTTTAGCAATCTTTGCCGGATGCGATCGAGATTTTCTCGACTATTGACAGGTAAATGGGGTAAGGGTAATTCTAAATTGGGCCAATTACTCAAATCATGGCAGGGACAGGATAAACTCGATTGTCCCACCACTTCAATTGGTACGGGTATAGTACAACGAGCGCAGGGATGAAATTCCCATTGAGGGGAAAGTAAGTCTCGGATAGTTTGTTGAGTACCTTCTAGGTAACAATCGCCACTTTCAGGATCAAGCATTTTTTGCCAACAATCTTCAAACTCCGACGAATAGCGATCAGCATTGAAAATTGGCAGCGGAAATAGCATAGCTTGGTTTTTGGGACAAATAACTTTTTTTCCCAATTGAAACCAATGGGCGAGATATTTTTTAACTGCGGAGGTGTCTGACATATAGTTTGTGTGGAGGCTGCCCTGATTATTGCTCTTACCATCAATCCTAGCGTTAACTTCCGGTGTCGGACAGGTCTTAGGATGATTGATTATGTAGTTTAATAATTATTTTAGGTAACTGAGCATCTGCAGCTAGATTAATCCCAATAAACTCACCATTAAAGCTTTTTGGGCGTGCATCCGATTTTCCGCTTGCTCCCAGACTTTTGATTGTACACCCTCGATCGCCCCGTCGGTAATTTCTTCGCCGCGGTGAGCAGGTAAACAATGGAGAATAATCGCGTCTTTGTCAGCGTGACTCATTAGCTGTTCATTGACTTGGTAGGGCTGAAAAACGGGAATTCGGGCATCAGCGAGGCTTTCCTGTCCCATACTTGCCCAGACATCAGTATAGACCACCTGAGAGTCTTTTACGGCCGTAACGGGATCGTCGGTAATTAAGATTTTACTACCGGTTTTCTCGCCAATAGCTTGGGCGCTGGCGACAATTTCCCCATCCGGTTGATAGTTTGCGGGGGAAGCAACCCGCACATTTAACCCCATCAAAGCGCCACCCAAGAGGAGAGAATTAGCGACATTATTACCATCCCCCACATAGGTGAGGTTAATTCCCCGTAAAGTCTGAAAAGTCTCTTGGATAGTCTGTAAATCGGCTAATATCTGACAGGGATGTTCTAAATCCGTTAAAGCGTTGATAATCGGGATGCGGGAATAATTAGCAAAAGCTTCTAAATCCTCTTGTTTAAAGGTGCGAACCGCGAGAATATCGAGATAGCGATCGAGTACCCGGGCTGTATCTGCTAAGGGTTCCCCGCGCCCCACTTGGGTTACACTGGGATTAAGATCGATCACCTGTCCCCCTAACTGGTACATAGCGACGGTAAAGGAAACCCGGGTCCGGGTGGAGGCTTTATAAAATAGCAATCCTAAGACTTTTTTGCAGCTAGGGTTAAGAGTGCCAGCTTTAAGCTGTGCCGATAGATTGAGTAGGGCGCTGATTTCTTCGCTACTCATGTCGGTTATTCTTAAAACATCTCGTCCTTTTAAAGTGGCTACCATTGGTTTTTCTCTCGATAAACAGGGGTTTTGATTGGCTTTTATGGCAGTTAGCGGTTAGCAAAAATCTTGAGTAAAGACCTTATTATAATCCAGTTTTTTCGCTATTAGGCAATTTTTCCCGAAAATTTTCATTTTGGGGGATGTTAGTCCAGCTAACACCCCCACTTTTTCCGTTAAATTAGGTAGGTGTTAAAAATTGTCAGATTCCCCCCTTATCAAGGTGGCTCTCCCCGCCTATCGGCACCCCCCTTATCAAGGGGGGCAGGGGGGATCAAACCCAAAATCTAATTTCTACTTAACTAATTTTGCCCCACACTTAGAACAAAAATTAGACGAAGGCGGGTTTTTGTGTCCACAATTACCGCAGATAATTAAAGCTGGGTTAGCCACTTCCGTCACCGGAGAAAGAGGAATTTCTCCACCGCTATCCAACTTATAGTTATGGATTAACTGCAAAATAACTGCATCTTCCCGTTTATATTCTGTATTATCTTTTCCTCCTGTCAACTCCTCGGAACGTTGTTGTAAATATTCGATAAAATTCCGATACAAAGCTTGTTTTTTCTCCGGAGTGGCCGAATCCTGTAACTTAGCTGTCACCTGACTTTGAATTTTTTCCTTATCTTCGCGACAAGCTTTTACTTCTAACACCTGTACCGCATCTTCCCAACTGGTGGCGATATCGACTTTTTTTAATCCCGTTGCGGTTTTAATTTCATAGCGAATTGTTTTCTCATTAGTGACTCGATTGACTTCTGGAAAAAGCACTTTTAAAGCCCGGGACGTCACCACCAATTGATAAATACTCGGATCTTCGGGAAAAACATCCCAGAAAGGAGGTTCCTTTTGGATATGCACGGGGATAGGTAAATCGCGATTTTCCCCCATTTGTTGGGCGCGTTTAGCGAGAATAAATTCTCCTTTCCAGTCTTGATAGGATTGCCGCAGTTCTCGCATTCCATCGAGACAGCGCAGGGAAAAACCGCCAATTTCCTGCACGAAGACAAGACGATATTTTTCCACTTCTCCCAAGGGTTTAATATCGTCTTCGTTGGCGATAAATTCCCGCAGTTTCGGAATAATTTTTTGGGCTGCCGGGTTACTGGTATTTCTTCCCCCAATCAGGGCCACATTTTGATTTAATTGGGGTGTAAAACCCGCATCTTTTCCCCGCAAAACCGCAGGATTAAGCATAATTAGGGGTCGCGATTTTTGGTAGGCAATGCGAAGATTATTGATAATATCGGCATCGTTGTTATAAATTTTTAACAAGCGATCACAAGCGGCTAATTCCTGCTGAATTCGACTACTAACGGGGGCATTTTGTAGTAGTTGATTAGCTTGGTTTATGATAACCTGTTGAAAATCTCCTTGACGAATATCGGCAATCTCGGTGATGTCAAATAAACGCATATTTTCATCGGCGCGGCGCGTTTCTTTCCAGAGAGGGCTAGATTGCTTTAAAATCTCTTCTGAGAGGGGTAAACAAAGGTTATCCATACCCGTATCGTAGGCATTTTTGTTACCGGCAATCCCCGAGGCAAATTGTTCGATAAAGTCTTGATAAAGACTATTTAATTCTTGTCTGTCAAATAATTTAATCCCATTAATTAACAAAGCATCGGCACTATCAATCTGTTGGTTAGACAGGAGATTAAATAGATCGCGACTTTGAATTAATTTCTGACGAAAGCGATTAAAACGGCTTTCTAATTGATTGAGATGTTCCAGTAAACGATTAATAACCTCTACTCCTGCACCTCTGGTTTTTCGTTGAATATTGGCCATTAAATAGCCTTCCAATCCCGTTAAAGCTTGTTCACAATATTCTTCCATCTTATCTTTTTTCGAGATGTGAATTTTATCTTTCAGATCATTAATTTCTGCCAAGGCTGTGTCGTATTCCCGTTGACGTTTACTTTCGTTTTGACTCCAAACCTGTTCTTGATCGCGACGGAATTTTTCTGCTATGTCGGTGAAGATTTGTCGTACTAAAACAATAAAACTCTCGGCAAATTTTACCCCACGGTTCCGATCCTCAAGGATATTATAAAACTCTATTTCCAGGGACTTTTTACCCCGTTGAATAATTTCATCCCGATTACTATAAATCTTTTTCAGGTAATCGCCGTGCAGCCGTTCATCGGGACTCAATTCTAGTAAATGATTGCGTTTAAATTCCTCGACTCTTGGTGTCAAATAATCATTAATAAATTGCAGAATTTTACCCTGTTCATTGCCTAAAATATTAACACCCTGTTTGGTACAAGAGAGCCAATTATCTTGATTGATTTCCTGACGAGTTTCGTTAGTCCATTGGGAGATTATGGCAATTAAAGAGCGATCCTTGTCGGCACATAAATCCATAATTAATTCCCCTTCGCTCAAGCGCATTTTTTTGAGGATATCACCTCTTACTAAGTCCAACATTTGAGCGGGTAAAATCACGGAATCATTCAGCCACCAATTAATTAAATCTTTGGCTAAACGTTCCGATAAGGAGGCACGAATTTGGGCAATAGGAATTTCAATAGTTGATAGTCCAAAACTCATAAATTGCTTAGGATAACCGCGACCCCCGGGGTCAGCTTGCGCCCAAGAACCCTTAATATTATCTCTAATGGAACGCTTATGGGGGGCAAAATCAGAGGTCATATCTAGGAAGATATTTTGGGCGATCATTTCCCGAATTTGACCAAGTTTAAAATCACCTTCTCCGTTTTTTGTCCCCACTAAATAGGTAAAATCAAAGGGGGGTAATTTACTAACAACTTCATCGACCAAACCACTGCTAAACTGTTGATGATATTCGGTTCTGTAGTCAGAAAAGTAATTTAATTCCATCAGGGCAGCGTAACCATTAGCCAAAACTCGATCGCCGACACTAATCCCCGCAAATGCTTCAGGAGTGGGAACAATTGCCGTACTCAAAGGACTACTTTCCCCTCGCAACCAATTACGAATACAGTAGCCTATATCGATTAACATTCCGCTACCCGTACCACCGTTTAAAGACCCCGTAGTAAAGACATTAATGGCACTATTACTAACTTTAATTCCATAGCGATCGAGCATAAAGTTTTCTTGTCCCTTTACCCGTCTCACCGCGTCCAGAAATTTCCTTTGAATCTCATGATAGTTACAAAATAAAGCAAAACGACCACAGGCGCGAATTTGTCCCGCTCCCGCTTCCAGGGAAGTAATATTTCTCTCTAATTCCGGGGGAAACCAACTATTAATCCAGGGATATCTATCCATGTCAGATACCATCTCCTGTACCTGTTTTCCACTCACCCGGGCCCAGTGTTTTTCGTTATCTTTAAAAGCACTGCCAGCAGCTTCAGGATTACTGATTTTATAATCCTTATCCGTGTCAACCACCAAAAAACTGACAATCGGAAAATTACTCAAACTGCCATAACTTTCCTCGATTAAGCGACGCAATCGCGATAAAATTTCGTTACCCGTGCCACCAATACCCACTAAAACCGTGGGAACCATGCTTTTTTCTTCTACTGCTGCTGGCATAATTACTTAACTCCTAAGACCATTTCTTGACGGTTGCGGGGGACTTCGTAGGTGAGGAAATCGTAGGCTAATTTAGTGTTAGGAAAAATTGCCCGCGCTTCCTCTAACAGATTGGAAATATCCAGAGAATTCCCCGGTAGATAACGGGGACTAAAATGGGTCATTAATAACAATTTTACTTGGGCTGCCAAGGCCACCTGGGCTGCCATCGTCGAAGTGGAGTGAACACTTTCAAAGGCTAATCCGGCATCTTGGTGAGCAAAAGTCGCCTCATGAATTAGCACATCTGCATTCTGTGCCAATTCGATCGAGCCTTCACAGAAAATAGTATCGGTACAATAGGCAATTTTACGGCCAATTTCCGTTTCTCCGCAGAGGGACTGACCGCGAATTTTTCTGCCATCGGGAAGGGTGACAGTTTCCCCTTTTTTCAGCTTGCCGTAAATTGGTCCGGGGGGAATACCTAAAGCGTTGGCTTTTTCCACATCAAAACGTCCTGGACGGTCTTTTTCGGCGATACGATAACCGTGGGCGGGAATACGATGTTTTAATAGCTGACAGGAGACGGTAAATTCTTCATCCTCGTAGAGTATGCCGGGGGAAACGGGATGGACACGCACCCGATTGGCTAAATTAGTATAGGAATACTTAGCACAAGCACGCAGATAGTCCCCTAGTCCGGGGGGTCCGTAGATATCAATATCCTGAGCAGAACCGGCTAATCCAATACTGGCTAACAGTCCCATTAGACCAAAGATATGATCCCCGTGCATGTGGGTGATAAAAATGCGTCGGATTTGGGAACTTTTCAGGTCGCTACGCAGTAACTGGTGTTGAGTTCCTTCTCCACAGTCAAACAGCCATATTTCTGCCCGTTGCGGCAACCGAAGGGCGATACTAGAGACATTACGGGAACGAGTGGGAACCCCGGAACTGGTTCCTAAAAAAGTAATCTCCACAGGATAGCTGTCAGGATAGAGGATTCTTTTTCTAGTCTAGGCTGTTTTTATCGATTTCTCGATCGAATTGCTGCTTTTCTGTATTTCATCACTTGAAAACAGAAAATACCCTGATTTTGACCTAAGTGGGTGGGTGGAATTAAATATAAGATGAACGTAGGTTGGGTTGAAGCATGAAACCCAACGCCCGCTCATGTTACGCTACCGCTAACCCATCCTACTGGACTGTTTCAGCTAATTTGGTGTATTAGAAAAATGCTATAAATTCTATAATCTAAGACTTTAAGCCGAAATCTATTGCCCTATTTTAGCTGAAACAGTCCACTACAAAGGCTCTTCGGTTTGTGTTATGCAATGGACGGGGGTTATAAGGGATGGAACCCTTATAGAGAAAGGCATTTAGCGATTTTTGTCAATTGTTTTTGCTCTAGAGCGAACTAATCAATTAAGTCTCTTGCCAGATAAGGATTT
>NZ_JAPZQJ010000110.1:2500-5199 GCF_027530405.1 Microcystis sp. LE19-41.2A
GCACGTGAAATCCCGTGTGAATCTGCCTCGACCACGAGGTAAGGCTAAATATTCCCGTGTGACCGATAGAGAAACAGTACCGCGAGGGAAAGGTGAAAAGAACCCCGGAAGGGGAGTGAAATAGAACATGAAACCGTTAGCCTACAAGCAATGGGAGGACGATTGAACGTCTGACCGTGTGCCTGTTGAAGAATGAGCCGGCGACTTACAGGTTATGGCAGGTGAAGGGGGAAGACCCCACAGCCCCAGCGAAAGCGAGTCTGAAGAGGGCGAAGCGTCATAATTTGTAGACCCGAACCCGGGTGATCTAACCATGGCCAGGATGAAGCTTGGGTAAAACCAAGTGGAGGTCCGAACCGACTAATGTTGAAAAATTAGCGGATGAGCTGTGGTTAGGGGTGAAATGCCAATCGAACTCGGAGCTAGCTGGTTCTCCCCGAAATGTGTTGAGGCGCAGCGGTAGTGGAAGTTTAGTCGGGGTAAAGCACTGTTTCGCCGCGGGCTGGGAGACCGGTACCAAGGCGAGGCAAACTCTGAATACGGCTAAAAAAACTACCAGTGAGACGGTGGGGGATAAGCTTCATCGTCAAGAGGGAAACAGCCCAGACCACCAGCTAAGGTCCCCAAATGATAACTAAGTGAGAAAGGAGGTGGGAGTGCATGGACAACCAGGAGGTTTGCCTAGAAGCAGCAATCCTTAAAAGAGTGCGTAATAGCTCACTGGTCAAGCGCTCCTGCGCCGAAAATGAACGGGGCTAAGTTATCTACCGAAGCTGTGGACTACATTGTAGTGGTAGGGGAGCGTTCTATAGGGGGTGAAGCAGTAGCGGCAAGCAGCTGTGGACTCTATAGAAGTGAGAATGTCGGCTTAAGTAGCGAAAATGTGGGTGAGAATCCCACACCCCGAAACCCCAAGGTTTCCTCCGCAAGGCTCGTCCGCGGAGGGTCAGTCAGGACCTAAGGCGAGGCTGAAAAGCGTAGTCGATGGACAACGGGTTAACATTCCCGTACCGATTAATGA
Organism: Microcystis sp. LE19-41.2A; assembly: GCF_027530405.1. Classification (NCBI taxonomy): domain Bacteria; kingdom Bacillati; phylum Cyanobacteriota; class Cyanophyceae; order Chroococcales; family Microcystaceae; genus Microcystis; species Microcystis sp. LE19-41.2A. Next base: position 3,522 of record NZ_JAPZQJ010000110.1, read on the forward strand.
TTGTGCCGGAGAACGGAGAAGGTCAACGTCAGCTGGATGTTGGTTACCAGTGCAAGCAGTCGAGGCGATGAGCGGTGGCGAAAACACCAGGAGCTAAGACGCGAGTCCCACCTCCCACGGGAGGGAAGTGGCGCTGATCAAGCTTCCTAGAAAAGCCCGAACCACGTTAATCATTAATTGCCTGTACCCGAAACCGACACAGGTGGGGAAGTAGAGAATACTAAGGGGCGCGAGATAACTCTCTCTAAGGAACTCGGCAAAATGACCCCGTAACTTCGGGAGAAGGGGTACCCTCGCAAGAGGGTCGCAGTGAATAGGCCCAGGCGACTGTTTACCAAAAACACAGGTCTCCGCCAAGTCGTAAGACGCAGTATGGGGGCTGACGCCTGCCCAGTGCCGGAAGGTTAAGGAAGTTGGTCAGGAGTAATCTGAAGCTGACGACCGAAGCCCCGGTGAACGGCGGCCGTAACTATAACGGTCCTAAGGTAGCGAAATTCCTTGTCGGGTAAGTTCCGACCCGCACGAAAGGCGTAACGATCTGGGCACTGTCTCGGAGAGAGACTCGGCGAAATAGGATTGTCTGTGAAGATACGGACTACCTGCACCTGGACAGAAAGACCCTATGAAGCTTTACTGTAGCCTGGAATTGGCTTCGGGCTTCGCTTGCGCAGGATAGGTGGGAAGCTTTGAAACTCTCCTCGTGGGGAGGGTGGAGCTAACGGTGAGATACCACTCTGGCGAGGCTAGAATTCTAACCCTGACCCCTAATCGGGGCGGGAGACAGTTTCAGGTGGGCAGTTTGACTGGGGCGGTCGCCTCCTAAAAGGTAACGGAGGCGCGCAAAGGTTCCCTCGGTCCCGTTGGAAATGGGACGATAGAGTGCAAAAGCAGAAGGGAGCTTGACTGTGAGACCCACAAGTCGAACAGGGACGAAAGTCGGCTTTAGTGATCCGACGGCACCGCGTGGAAGGGCCGTCGCTCAACGGATAAAAGTTACTCTAGGGATAACAGGCTGATCTCCCCCAAGAGTTCACATCGACGGGGAGGTTTGGCACCTCGATGTCGGCTCATCGCAACCTGGGGCTGAAGTCGGTCCCAAGGGTTGGGCTGTTCGCCCATTAAAGCGGTACGTGAGCTGGGTTCAGAACGTCGTGAGACAGTTCGGTCCATATCCGGTGTAGGCGTAAGAGCATTGCGAGGAGCCTTCCTTAGTACGAGAGGACCGGGAAGGACGCACCGCTGGTGTACCTGTTATCGTGCCAACGGTAAACGCAGGGTAGCCATGTGCGGAGCGGATAACCGCTGAAAGCATCTAAGTGGGAAGCCCACCTCCAGATGATTGCTCTCATGGCATTAAGCCAGTAAGGTCTCGGGTAGACTACCCGTTGATAGGCTCTAGATGGAAGCTCGGTAACGAGTGCAGTCGAGGAGTACTAACCGACCGAGGGCTTGACCTGATTCTTCTTTCAACACTTTTTCCCTAGCTTTTGCAGTCTTGAGGGTTCTACCCTTCCTGGTGTCTTTAACGTGATGGCACCACTCCGATTCCATCCCGAACTCGGTTGTGAAACTTCACCGTGGCCAAGATACTTGTCGGGTTGCCGACCGGGACAATAGCTCGATGCCAGGATTATTCTTTCCTACCCCTCAATCCGACAAGATTGGGGGGTTTGGTTTT
>NZ_JAPZQJ010000333.1:0-2253 GCF_027530405.1 Microcystis sp. LE19-41.2A
TCATACTTCCTTTTCAGCGATTGCTATTACTTTTTTAGTCATGAATCTTTCTAACCTGTTGAGGCAGGTTTTTTGGGCTTTTTTATGTCTGAAATGGAAAAACAGCACTTTTTCTCGGTCAATGATTAGGATAAGTTATAATTTAAAAATTAATCAACAACTAAAGCTTATGCTTGTAGCTAAGTGAAATCATTGATTAAGAGACCTGTACTTTTCAATGACTTTTTCAGCAAACCCTACTTCTTGAGACGCAGTTAAAATTCGTTGCGTAAATGCGTCCTAGCTTACTAGGTCAGGGTTTCTCAATAAACAGAGGAAATACTAAGACTATTTTCCAAAAACTGTAGCCCAATTATAAAAAAGATAATTAAGTGGATAAATCGCCTCTTATTGTTTCTGTGTGTAAGGGATAAGAATAGGAATAATTTTCTAAAGTATGGTCTTTAAAGCTTTGCCTAGCAAGATTTGTATAAATAATAAAAATCAATAAATACACCAAGTTTATCAGAGACGATAAATGGTTGATATTTGGGGGATAAAAAAATAGTTTTTTGTTCAATAACTGGTAAAATTTTTCATAGTTTTTTAACTGATTTACGAATTACATTTTTTAAATACAAATCAATAATTTTCCTTATTTTTTTATTAATTATCAGCCAAATATACACCTTTATCTTCTTACAATAAACCAGCTACCACATTCCAATCAATACCTATTGCTTAAATTAAACCTTCTCCTCACTTCAGTCTGGTTTCTGCGGTTTGATTGCTTGTTGTCACTAACCGAAGAAACCTTCCCTTTAGATGTACTGGCTTTTACCTCAATCTGCTTAAACCGAACTCGGGTTAAATTAATCTTTTTTTCCTAAGTTCTCTGGAAAGATTAAGGTAAAAATTAGATCTATCAGCCCTTAGATTGACTGATCATGGCTATTTGCCACTGGTTCAGAGCTATCCTCGCCAATCCAAGCTCTGACTAACTCGTAGCAGAGACCGAGCAGAACTGGCCCGACGAACAAACCAATAATCCCATAGGCGATCACTCCCCCGAACACCCCCAGCAGAATCACCACCATGGGAATGGGCAGGCCGCGCCCCATTAAGATCGGTTTGAGGAAATTATCCACCAAGGTGGCGGGAATCATCCAGATGGTAAACAAGAGGGCGATGGAATGGGGTAGTGTTACCCAAGCGTGAATGAGCGCCCCCAAGACAATCAAACCAGGGCCAATTTGGAGAATGCCCAAAATTAGGGTGAGGAAAGTTAATAAACCGGCTGCAGGGGTTCCCACCGTCACTAAACCGATGCCGATCAAAAGACTCTGGATAATAGCAACGCCAATAACACCACGGCTAACATTGCGGACGGTGGAGGCGGTTAGACTGGCCAGCGCGATGCCTCTACCCGGGGCGATCTTTTCCGCTAACCGGTTCATCGGGCGAGTCAGATTTTTAGCCGAGAGGGTGAGGGCTGCCGCAATCAGAATCGAGGCGATAAATTTCAGCACCGTCAGACCAGTACTGGTGGCCAGAGAAAGGGAGATTTTCCCCAGTTCTTTTAATTGTGGCTCGAAGCGTTGAAGAAATTGACCCGTGTTATCCGATGCCTGCTGCCAGAGACTGGCAATCCTTTCGCCGATCAGCGGCCAGGTGGCCACATCGGCGGGGGGAGGGGGAATCACCGCCGCACCAGTATCGATATATTCCGCCAGCGTTCGCAGATTACCGGCCAGAACCGCTGCAATACCACTCACCGGACCGATAATAATCCCTAGACAAAGTAGGGTGAGGAGAACTGTGGCCAGTTTCGCCCGGCCCCCGAGTAACTTTTTTAACCAGAGAAAGAGCGGATACCAAGCGATCGCTAGAATTGCTCCCCAGAGGATCATGGTTAGGAAGGGACGCAGTAGGGTAAAACCGGCAAATAACAACAGGCCGAGAAAAAACAGCCGGATGACGAGATCGATAATTTTAGCGTCATTTTTCATCAATAGCGATCGCCTTTTGGCTAGATGAGGACATTGCTGCAATTATGGCAGTTTTTCGTTATCGGTAGTGATTCGCTGGTAGTGGTCAGCCGTCTTGCTTATCTGGTGGGGATTGTGTAAAATAGGTTCTTCGGTTTGTCTTATGCAATGGACGGGGTTATAAGGAATGAAACCTTTATAGAGACAGACATTGCCGCAATTTTTGTCAATTGTTTGCGATCTGGAGCGAACTAATCAATTAAATCTCTTGCCAGATAAGGATTGA
>NZ_JAPZQJ010000002.1:0-6470 GCF_027530405.1 Microcystis sp. LE19-41.2A
AAATCCTTATCTGGCAAGAGACTTAATTGATTAGTTCGCTCTAGAGCAAAAACAATTGACAAAAATCGCTAAATGCTTTTCTATATAAGGGTTCCATCCCTTATAACCCCCGTCCATTGCATAACAATTACCGAAGAGCCGAAAAAGGCAGTGATCAGTTATTTTAGCCGTCAGCTTTTTTCTCCCTTCTCAGCAATCAGGTTGGTTGGGATTGACCCTTGGCTGCGGACAAGGGACTAAAGACCTGACTAGGCGGTTATTTCAGGCATTTCCGCCCTTCCTGCCGAACAGAAACAGATAAATCAACCAAGGTCGATCGCAAATCTCTATGATAGAATATTGGGTCTTTAATTTCCGTCCCCTCCTCCTCTTATGAAACTGCCTGTCGTCGCTATCATCGCTAGGATATTTAGTTGACAAGAGGCTCCGAATACGATAGTATTCAACCATGAAACAACAAATTATCGACTTATTTTCTGGTGCGGGCGGATTGACCACGGGATTTCATTTAGCCGGGTTTGAATCTATCTGTGCAATTGATGTAAATGCGAAAGCATTAGCAACCTATCAACATAATTATCCTAAAACACGCACTTTTCAGGAAGACATCCGCAAAGTTAATCCATCAGAACTGCGCTTATACTTAGGTTTACAAAGAGAAGAATTAACCGCCCTTATCGGGGGTCCACCCTGTCAAGGATTTTCACGAAATATCCCGGCTGGGTATCGCTATCTTAATGATTCTCGCAATCATTTATATAAGTCTTTCTTAGGATTTGTTCAAGAGTTTCGTCCTCTTCATGTAGTCATGGAAAATGTTCCTGAAATTTTGAAAGCTTATAACGGTATCATCAGAGATGAAATTGTAGCACATTTAGAATCTTGGGGTTATCAAGTAGTTACTACTTCCCTAAACGCCGCTTATTATGGAGTGCCACAAACTCGCTCAAGAGCCTTTTTTTTAGCTAGTCTAGAGCGTTTACCATCCCTTCCCCAAGCAACTCATTCTGGTGATATCAGAAGTGATTATAAAGCTGTAAAATCTTGGACACAGCTTACTTTACTAGAACCAAATATTGCCCCAGTTACTACTGTTAAAGATGCCATTAGTGATTTACCTACTTTAGAAGCAGGACAAGCTTATGATCACGAAATTTATACTAGGGAACCCGAGACCATATATCAACAGAAGATGCGTGAGCAAAGTCAAAAAATTGTTAATCATATTGCCCGTGCTTTAACACCAATTCAAATGTCAAGAGTGCAAATTCTGGCGGAAGGACAAGATGCGAGAGATTTACCTGCTGAATTAGCACCGAAAAAACACTATAGCGGGGCCTATGGTCGACTTTCTTGGGATAAACCAGCAAGAACAATTACAAGGTGGTTTTTTCATCCCGGTTCTGGCAGATTTTTTCATCCGACCCAGAATCGGACAATCACAATTCGTGAAGCAGCAAGATTACATTCTTATCCCGATCATTTTCACTTTTTAGGGACTTATACTGATATGGCCTCTCAAATTGGAGAATCTGTGCCACCACTGTTAGGCAAAGTGGTAGCAGACTCTATGGGACAAAATCTTGAGTATTAGTTTGGGTTTGTAGCGCTGCAAAAATTGTCTCCACATATCGATCTATTGTCAGACGAGTTCTCTCAATTCTCAGACGAATAGCGGCAGCGGGGATTGTTCTGCTTCTAAACAACTGTTTCTGATTTTTGTACCAAACTAACTGAGTTTTGCCAGCGATGCTTCCCTGTAAACCTGCCCCTACTCCCCCAGTTTTTTTATCTATTGCCCATGCCCAAGAAAAAACATTAGGATCAAGAGGATTAAGGGGGTATTCACAGTAAACATATTCATTGGCCTCTCGGTTTTTTAGCAATATTCCCTCATAGCTGTTGATGACATTTTGAGCAGTTTGACTGGAGCGAATCTTCTCGTTCCAGTGTTGAATAATAGCGGTTCCCAGTTGTGCGGGGGAAGATTGCAGATTCAAAGAGGGAACCCCAAGTTGAATGGCTTTTTTGATCATATCTGCTCGTTGAATTACGAACAAAAAGGTATTATCTGTAGTTAAACTATTCAGTTGTAGAGATTTTAGCGACCAACCACTGGCAGTTTTACTGTCCACTGCATCGTAGAGTAGTTTGCTTCTGCCTAGGGCAGGATCGGATAAAGGAATATTCTTGATATAATGAAAAATTGCTTCCCAGCTATAATCCTCGATCGAGCCAATCAATGGTGAGGCAATTGCGGCTAGAATGGCCTGCTTTAGTCTTTTAGTCTCGTCGTTCGTTAACACTTAGGGATTCCTCTACGGAATACAAAAATTCACTCATCCTCAGACCTAAAGCATTAGTAATATGACTAAGCACTCTCACCGATGGACTTTTTAATCCTCGCTCTAGTTGACTGATGTAAGTTCTATGCAGACCTGTTACTTCCGCCAAATACTCTTGCGACCACCCTTTTTCTTGGCGATAACGCTGTAGCTCTCGTCCTAAAATTTGCTCTAGTTGACCAGATTGCATAACCTGAATTCTAGTCTTTTGTATACCAAAGTTCTACAGACTAAAGTATTCAATGTCTCAGTGCCGAACAGAAACAGATAAATCAACCAAGGTCGATCGCAAATCGCTATGATAGAATATTGGGTCTTTAATTTCCGTCCCCTCCTCCTCTTATGAAACTGCCTGTCGTCGCTATTATCGGTCGTCCCAATGTGGGCAAATCCACCCTCGTCAATCGTATCGCTGGAGATCAACAGGCGATCGTTTTCGATCAACCCGGGATTACCAGAGATCGCACCTATCAACCAGCTTTCTGGTGCGATCGAGATTTTCAAATTGTCGATACAGGGGGGCTAGTTTTTAACGATGACAGCGAATTTCTCCCTTTAATCCGCGAACAGGCTTTAATCGCCCTAGCAGAGGCAAGTGTGGCGATTTTTGTCGTCGATGGGCAAGGGGGAATTACCGCCGGCGATCGAGAAATTGCCGCTTGGTTACGACAGCAAAATGTCCCGATACTTTTGGCCGTCAATAAATGTGAATCGGTGGAACAGGGTATCCTGCAAGCGACGGAATTCTGGGAATTAGCCATCGGTGAACCCTTCCCCATCTCGGCCATTCACGGTTCTGGTACAGGTGAACTACTCGATGCGGTGATTAAATATTTGCCACCTGCGGCGGAAATTCCCGAAAATGAAGAGATTAAAGTGGCAATTATCGGTCGTCCTAACGTGGGTAAATCCAGTCTCCTCAATGCTTTAACCGGACAACAACGGGCGATCGTTAGTCCGATTTCGGGAACCACCAGAGACTCGATCGATACTTTAATTGAACGAGAAGGACAGGTTTATCGGTTAATTGACACCGCTGGCATTCGCCGTAAGAAGAATGTGGACTATGGAGCCGAATTTTTCAGTATTAACCGTGCTTTTAAGGCCATTCGCCGGTCTGACGTGGTACTATTCGTCATCGATGTGCTAGATGGTGTCACCGAACAGGATTTAAAATTGGCGGGACGAATTATTGAAGAAGGGCGCGCGGTGGTGCTAGTGGTCAATAAATGGGATGCGGTGGAGAAAGACACCTACACCATCAATACTTACACCAAAATGCTCCAAGATCGGCTGTATTTTATGGATTGGGCAGAAATGATCTTTGTCAGCGCCATGACGGGGCAAAGAGTCACCAAAATCCTCGAATTAGTCGATATTGCCGCCGAATCTCACCGTCGTCGCGTCAGTACCTCGGTAATCAACGATGTGATCGAAGAGGCGGTGAAGTGGCACAATCCCCCCACCACCAGGGGCGGAAAACAGGGGAAACTATACTATGGCACGCAAGTATCGAGTCAACCCCCCACGATCGCCCTTTTCGTTAACGATCCCCAGCGCTTTAATGATAACTATCGCCGTTACATCGAAGGGCAATTCCGGCAACAGTTAGGCTTTAAAGGAACCCCGATCCGCTTAATCTGGCGCGGCAAACCGGCGCGAGAAGTGGAAAAAACGGTTAATAGAGCCACCAAGGTCTAATTTATGGATTTATTGCGAAGTTTGCCCATCGGTCTTTATCTCGATCAACCGATTACCCGACTACATCAACTAGATGCCCGGGTAAAATTTATCTGGTTAATGGCTTTTTTAGCAGCACCTTTATTAGCTAATCCTTGGTGGCGTTTAGCTTTGGTGGGATTATTAATGTTGTTAACCCTGTTAGCTCCTATTCCCCCCCGCGTCTGGCGGCAACAGATGGGCTGGCTGATATTTTTAGCGATTATCGTCTTTCTGATTACTGCTATCACTCCCGATGGTTTAGGGGTGAGTATTCAGCCGCGTTTACCGGATGAAGGGCTGAATTTACCGCCAGCAAGTGATTATCAGTATGTTTTATGGGATAGAGGTCGTTTATTTGTTACCCGACGTTCTTTGGAATTAGCAGTGAGAATTAGTACCTTAGTTTTTACTTTAATTTATAGCACTAATCTCTTTTTATTGACGACGGCCCCGGAAGAAATTACCGAAGGTTTAGAGAATTTAATGAGTCCTTTACGGCGATTTAATGTGCCGGTGACGGAAATTTCTCTGACTCTGACCCTCTCTTTGCGCTTTATTCCCCTGGTTTTAGAAGAAGTGCAAAATCTAGCTAGGGCAGTGAGAACTAGGGCGATCAATTGGCAAAAATTAGGGATTAAAAAGAGTTTAAACGTCTGGTTAACAGTAGTGGAAAAATTACTAGATAATTTGCTTTTGCGCGCCGAACAAATAGCGATCGCTATGGAGGTTCGCGGTTTTACCAGTCCCAATCAGCATCAAGTACGCTGGCACCAATTACAGTTAAGATGGGCTGATTTTATCGCTTTATTTTTGTTAATTCCCTTTTGGGCAGCCCGATTAGTTTGGGGTGGTTTATAGCAGTTATCAGTTATCAGTTATCAGTTATCAGATTTGAGTTTTAAGTGTGCAGTATTAAATAGAAGTTTCCTACTGTCTTTTCACCTGATAGTTCTTCGTTACTTGGTCTGGTTCGATCGGGGGGCATAAATCGACTAAATCTTTATCTTGCAAGGGATTTAATTGATTAGTTCGCTCTAGAAAACAATTGACAAAAATCGCCAAATGTCTTTCTCTATAAGAGTTTCATTTCTTATAACCCTGTCCGTTGCATAAGACAAACCGAAGAACCTCACTGATTACTGTTCACAGCAAAAAACTCCCCACTTTCCACTTCTCACTCGCCAATTTCCTACTAAAGATAGATATTTAAACAGATAAAAAGTATTACTTATAAGAGTAAGTTACGGCGTTTCTTATAGAGATGAGGTATGATAAGATTTGGCATTTGGCAGGGTGCATCTCATTTTTCTAAATCTACTAAGTTGGGATTTTTCAAGGAAGTCCGTAGGTTGGGTTGAGCGAATCAATAGGTTAAAGAAAACCTCTCAATTTTAGAGGAAAGCGGAACCCAACAGCCAACACCTAAATCCGTCGGAATCGGCGATCGCTTCTCCTGACCTTTTGTGGGGTTTCCTTGGGTCAATCCAAGCGTACTATAGTTGGGTTTCCTTACGTCAACCCAACCTACAACCCCTTTTTGTTGGGTTGAGTCCGTAGCCCCCCTAAATGGTTACATACGTTACATAATCTGTTACCATTTACATACGGCGGTTCCTCTATCCGTGTGGCACCGATAAATCCTTATTGAATAAGCATTTCCACTTAGAAGATGTACCAGACTAAGCCTGAAGCCGCCGTATGTATAGAATTGTTGATTGGGAGTCTTGATCATGGCATTGCAGGAAGGCACTTACACCTGGGAATACGGCGACACTAACCAGGCTCTCTGGTTCACCGCCTCTTACAACACAGTCACAAATCAATGGACTGTTGATTTGACATCCTCACCGCCGTAAACGGACGGTGATTCCCAAACCTCACGATTTAGGTTTCTGCTTCTTTCCCTTGCGGGGTTCCGCACCTGCCGCCCCAGTTTTACTCTGTTCTGGTCTTATGGTCGCGACCCGGACTGACACCGCAAGTCCTGCGGCCAAAATGTTTTTACTAGCGTTAACATCTCGGTCATGGTGTGTCCCACATTCTGGACAAACCCAAACTCGAACAATTAACGGCATTTTCAATGTCAATATAAACGCAATTACTACAACTTTTAAAGATATGAAAACATCTATCTAGGGTCTGCTGAAAAAGTTTTTCCTGGTGGCAGGGTGTGGGGTGTGGGGTGTGGGGTGTGGGGTTTTACCCATTTTCACCTGGTCAATTACCTAATTTTCAGGGAAAAAGTCCCGAAATTTTCCCCTCAATCACTGCAAGGGTCGGGACTTTTTGAGGTCAAAAAAGTCTAAAAGCCTTATCCAACAAGGTTTTTAGATTTATTCAGCAAACCCTATCTATTTCGATGTAGTTTCTCCCATACCAACGGCATTTATAGGCTAATTGTCG
>NZ_JAPZQJ010000441.1:0-1049 GCF_027530405.1 Microcystis sp. LE19-41.2A
GATAGCTTTCCATACATTCGTAGTCTTAGTGGTTTTCGGTTTCCCGAATCCTTTACCTTCTCTCGCTTTCGTCATATAGACTCCTACTAGACTCTATCCTTACAGACAAACCGTAACCTGTTAGCATATCCTGACTATTACCGTCAAGCGTTGGCTTTTGGTTACATCTCACACCCTTAAAGGCTTGCGCTTACACTTGTCACTACTGGGTATTTCGACCTGTACCCAGAGCCTAAAAGGGTTTATTACGTTCCTTTTATATGGGCATTCCATCTTTAGATTTGTCCTCTCCACCGGGGTACTTTTAAAGGTCTGTGTAAGTGAAAAATCAAAGTTCCTTACTTTCTTCCCCTTATTCTTTTGAACGCAGTGTGTCAACCTATTTCACTACTAACTTGTTACGATGGTTCAAGTCGGACATTTGGCTCACGCCTAATCATGGATGGTTGGCAGTGGTCTCGATTTGGATGTTAGGTTACATCTAGGAGCCTTCCGTTCCCCGCTTCAGTCCCAGAGTTGTGACTTCTGAATCTGGGGGTGGCTATCGCCGTTACTCTCACCTTTGTAGCAATTGTAAATAATTGTTACAAAGTGTATTGACCTTGAGTCCCCTTGCCTAGTTTTGGTATCGAGTGATACTAAACGTCGGGACATATAAACAGTTATAAGGTTGGTCAAGGTTGACCTGTTAGATTCAGTCAGGGGACTGAAGACCTTACTAGTCGGTTATTTCGGGCATTTGGTTCCTTATTTCATGCCTAAACGTTTCGCACTTGTTAATCAAGTTTACGGCTCTTTCCACCTCCTCTGGCTTAAGGATTTTAAAATTTGTCCCCTTGGGAAAAAATTGTCTCAATAGTCCCTTAGTATGCTCATTTAATCCCCTCTCCCACGAATGATAAGGAGTGGCAAAATAAAAATCTGCTCCTAGTTTCTGACTCAACTCTTGATGTCCACAAAATTCTTTGCCGTTGTCACAAGTAAAGGTTTTTCTTTTGTCAGGGTGAATCTCTTGAAAAAGTTTTTCTGTGACTCTATTGATTTCCGAT
>NZ_JAPZQJ010000598.1:0-1202 GCF_027530405.1 Microcystis sp. LE19-41.2A
ACTCTCAACTATGGTAACTGAACTGACTGAAAAAATCAAATCAAGCTTGAAAGATGCGGCAAAAAAGCTGACAGGTTTTAAGAAAAGGGCTTTTATGGCGCAAGTAACTATAGACTATTTTAACTCTTCGCCGCGCCGGGCTGAAACAGAATTGGGATGGTCTAGGCAGGCAATAGCAACGGGATTGAAAGAGCTAGAAACTGGAATTATTTGCGTTGATAATTATCGTGCTAGGGGGAGAAAAAAAACGGAGGAACTGCTGCCAAACTTAGAGGCAGATATTAAAAGTTTAGTGGAGATGTCCTCGCAAGCAGACCCTAAATTCCCATCAACTTTTGCCTTTACTAAAATCAGTGCCAGAGAGGTAAGAGAGGCATTAAAAGAAGAAAAAGGCTATCGAGATGAACAATTGCCCTCTCGTCAAACCATTGGAGATATTTTGAATCGAATGGGCTAGAGTTTAAAAAAAACACAAAAAATAAAACCGCTCAAAAAAATTCCAGAAACTGAGGCAATTTTTGCTAACGTAGCTCAAGCCAATCAAGCCGCTGACAACCAGACTAAATCTTTGAGAATTTCCTTGGATAGCAAAGCTAAAGTTAAGATAGGCAATTTATCTCGTGAGGGGAAAGCCCGCTATCTCGAGCCATTAAAAGCTGATGATCATGATAGGGAATGGACGGCTGTTTTAGTCCCTTTAGGAATTCTAGATGTGAGGGGAGAACGCCTGTCAATTTATTTCGGTCAATCGGCTGAAACCTCAGATTTTGTAGCAGATTGTTTAGAGTTGTGGTGGCAAGAAAATCAAGCAATCTATCCAGGGTTTAGAAGAATTAGTCATTGATTTAGATGGAGGAGCCGCCACTCGCAGCAACCGCACTCAATTTATCAAAAGAATGGTAGAATTTGCCCAAAAAACCCAGTGGCAAATACGGCTCATCTACTACCCGCCTTACCATAGTAACCCACATTCCGCACCCTAAGTGTCACAACGTCTCAAAAGAGGAAGGGGCGTGAGTCAAAATACTTATCTAGAGGAGTGAGTTGGCGGCAAGCTGCCGGCAACTAAGCCGAAAATTTCAGAGTTCCCCCGGTCATTCTCAATAAACAGTGCTTGTTGAGAATGGCTGGGCAATCAGACTTAACATCTAGCGTCGAGATGTTCGAGTAGTGCTTAAGTTTTGTCACCCCTTGAAGTCAAT
>NZ_JAPZQJ010000186.1:0-3537 GCF_027530405.1 Microcystis sp. LE19-41.2A
AATTTTGCTAATAAACATAGCAAAATTATAGATGATTTCCTGACCTAAGATCACATTTTATTCTTTTTTCCACTTCAATCTAAGAATTGAGAAAAAAGCAAAAGCTTATATTATACCATAAAAAAATTATGCAAGAGGTCTTATTATGTTTCCCAAAGATGCCAATAATGTAGTTAGATTATTAAATACTTTTTTTAGCTTCTCTTTTTTAGGTATTTTGCTATTCTCTATCGTTAAAAAGCCTCTCAATATTTCCCTGTTAATTTTTGCCTTCCTGAGCATTTTTTTACCTTTAAGTACAGGAACAACACAATCAATGATGAGGTATATGATGACAATATTTCCAATATTTATTATTCTTGGATATTGGAGCCGAAAAAATTGTTATTTTTATGGATTTCTGTGATTCTTGTTTACCTATTTTTTATCCATTCTATTTCTTTGGTATGGTAATTGGGGCTGGATAGCTTAGTTGATCGTGCAGTTGAGTCAAATTACCCTAACTAATAATGCTAACATAGCTCTTTGCTCAGAGAGAGTCGATTGATTTGTTCAAAAATATCAACTAGATAGGGAATTATTGTAATCATAAATTAGAGTTATGATCAAAAATGTTACTGACATTGCCGAATATCTATATCGGTCAATAAAATCAATAACAATTACAGGATAAGCGTTTAAACTTGATCGAGATTTGCTTGATTTAAATACAAAAATACTGAATATTTATCATCATCAGGCCCTGAACGCCAGCAAAAGAAAACCCCACAGACAAAGACCCTGTAATGATAAAATCGACAATGGCGACGGCTTGGCCATTAGTATTTTTTGCGTCGGACTAGCAGGAGATAAAAGCGTGACCTTTAAGATTGGTTTACTCGGTTTCGGGGTTGTGGGGACGGGAACAGCGAAAATCCTCCTCGATCCTTTTGGTCGTCATCCCGTACTCAAAGAGATTACCATTGGACGAGTGGGAGTTAGATCCCTAGATAAACCGAGAGAAATCGAGCTTTCTCCCCAGCTGTTGACCACTGACCTAGAATCGATCGTTACTGACCCCGAAATTGATATTATTGTCGAATTATTGGGGGGTTTGGAACCGGCACGCTCTTTAATTCTCCAAGCAATCGCATCGGGGAAGCACGTTGTTACGGCAAATAAGGCGGTTATTGCCCGTTTTGGCGATGAAATCTACGCCAAGGCCAGTGAAAAAGGGGTTTATGTCCTCCTAGAAGCGGCCGTGGGTGGTGGCATTCCCGTCATTAAACCCTTAAAACAATCCCTCGGCGCTAATCGCATCAGCAGCATCATGGGAATTGTCAACGGCACAACTAACTATATTCTCACGGAAATGAGCCAAAAAGGGGCAGATTTTAGCGAAGTGCTGGCCAAAGCTCAGGAATTAGGCTATGCAGAAGCGGATCCGACTGCGGACGTGGATGGATTCGACGCGGCCGATAAAATTGCCATTTTAGCTTCTTTGGGTTTTGGAGGTCGGGTAAAACGGGAAGATGTTTACTGTGAAGGTATCCGGCAAGTTAGCGCCGTCGATATCGCCTACGCTGATAGACTGGGATTTGTGATTAAATTATTAGCGATCGCGAAAGATACGGTTAAGGAAGATTCCGATACCCTAGAGTTGCGGGTTCATCCGACCCTAGTACCGAAAACCCATCCCCTCGCTAATGCTAACGGGGTCTATAACGCTATTCTCGTCGAGGGGGAACCCTTGGGCCAAGTGATGTTTTATGGACCCGGTGCCGGTAGCGGACCGACGGCCAGCGCGGTAGTATCGGATGTGATGAATATCGTCGGAATTTTAAAAAGTAGTGGCAAAACCAAGGAACTTGACCCGCTTTTAAGCTGTATTCACCAGCATTATTGTCAAATCGCCCCGATGGAGTCGTTATCGACCCGTTTTTATGCCCGTTTTCTCTGTCGCGATGTGCCGGGGGTAATCGGTCATTTAGGTATGGCTTTCGGCGACCAGGGGGTTAGTCTAGAATCCGTGGTACAAATTGGTATTAGGGGTGATTTAGCCGAAATTGTCGTTGTCACCCACGATGTGCGCGAGGGCAATTTCCGCAACGCTTTAGCGGCAATAGAGTCTTTAGAAGCTATTGACAGTATTCCTAGTATTCTCCGGGTTTTGTAATTATAGAGATCGCTTTTTTATGGTCATGGGTCGGAGAATCAGAAGTGAGAAAAGTTGGCTAAGTTTAACTAGCACAATTTTGTTATTTTGTCTAGGTTTTTTGGGCTTAAATCAAAAATTAATTTTTGCCCAAGGGTCTGATAATGTTTGTCCCCTACCGATTTTATCAAGGTTACAACGCCATAAAATCCAAGCGGGAGAAACGATCCCCTCCATCGCCGCAAAATACGCTCTTATCCCGGCAACGATAATTAAACTCAATCCGACTATTCTCAAAAATGGTTCGGCCCCCGTGGGGAAAGAAATCTTTATTCCCCCGATGAACGGCATTCGCATCGAAGCACCCAAGGGTTCCACTTGGCGAGATTTAGAAGCTGCCTATGGTATTCGTGCCGATATCCTCTTTGAGCTTAACGGTTGTGGTCGTCGGCCGACAATAGTTTTTATCCCCGGCACCAATTGGTCCGCCACGGGCAAGCGCTCGGATTATACTGGATTAAGTTCTTATCCCTTACCCTTAGCCAGCACTGTCGGATTAGCCTACGGTTGGCAAAAAAGCCCCACGGAACAGAAAAATCTCTTTCATAGTGGTATTGATCTTCTCGCAAATGTTGGTACAAATGTTTTAGCTGCCGAGGATGGTCTAGTGATTTATGTGGGTCAGGAGGGAGCTTATGGTAATTTGGTAGTAATTAATCATTTAGGTCGCCGGCAGACCCGTTATGCCCATTTAAGCAGGGTTACAGTGAGAATTGACCAACGGGTACGAGCAGGAGACGTTATCGGTGCGGTTGGCACCACGGGACAACCGGATATTATTCCCCCCCATCTTCATTTTGAGGTGCGCTTAGATACTCCCGTCGGTTGGACAGCGCAGGATCCCGCTTTGCATTTGCCCCAAATCGGCCCGCAATCAAGTCAAAAGTAAACGGTTAAGTGGGATTATTGATTTATTTAGGGCTTGCTGAATAATGGTAAAACCCTTTTACAATAAGGCTTTTGACCTGTTAAAGTCCGATGTTCATGCGGCGAAAATAGGATTGGGACTTTCAAAAACCTTGCATTATCCTTCTTGTAGTACATAGCTTGGTACAAAAACCAAGGGCAACAAAGCCCGAAACGACCGGCTACTGACTCCTGACTCCTACCCCCAGGAAAAACTTTTTCAGCAGACCCTATTTAACTTTGACAAAGGGAAACTTATTTTGGAACCCTAACCTATCAACTCCCAGGGTTAATACAACCCACATTCCGCACCCTAAGTGTCACAACGTCTCAAAAGAGGAAGATGCCTGAGTCAAAATACTTATCTAGAGGAGTGAGTTGGCGGCAAGCTGCCACCAACTAAGCCGAAAATTTCAGGGTTCCCCCGGTCATTCTCA